>CAYHFV010000006.1:13405-18003 GCA_964356055.1 uncultured Candidatus Saccharibacteria bacterium | reverse complement strand
GCATCGCGGACCCCGTCTGGTTCCAGTCCTTGGGCACCGTGCTTGCCTTCGACTGGAATGCCTCCGGCCTCACGACGATCTTGACCGCGGCCCTCAAAGAGGCGATTCGCGGCGAGGAACGGAGCTTTGGCGTTTTCATCTGCGGCGGGAAGGGGAAGACGTCCCTGAAGACGCCGGACGAGATCCGCGCGTGGGGGTACCGGCTCGACATGGACCCCGCGCGCACGAATGCGCTGGAGCGCCACTCGAAGATGGCGGCGAAGGTGGACTCGGCGCTCGTCCAGGACGGCTTCACGCTCTACCATCACGCCTTCTTCTTCAGCCGCGCCGGTGGTTGGGCGGTCATAGAGCAGGGGATGAACACCTCGGCGCAAACCGCCCGCCGCTACCACTGGCACTCGGATGCGGTGACGGACGTGGTGGTGGAGCCCCACCTTGGCATTCTCTCGGACGTGAAGATGAAGATGGTCCTGAACTTAACCGCGAAGTCGAGCGACCGGACGCGTTCGCTCTCGACGGAGCTCGTGAACCAGCCGGTTGGCTCCCTGATGAAAGACGTGGCGGTCCTCCGCGCGCACGCCTCCGATCTCTCGCAGACGGTCTCACTAGGCAACCGTGCGACGGGTGAGACACTCACGCTCATGAATCTTGAGAACCGCGAGTTCAAATCCCACGCCGTGCTCGCCGAGGATTTTTCGAAGAGCGCCTACTTGGAGAAGATCCTCTCGAAGCTCTGCGCCGACCGCCCCGGCGACTACGCGTCGCTTTTGGCCACACGGGGCGTAGGCGCGAAGACCGTGCGAGCGTTGGCGCTCGTGGGCGAGATTCTCTATAACGCGAAACCGTCCTACGAGGACCCCGCCCGTTACTCGTTCGCCCACGGTGGCAAGGATGCGACCCCATACGCGGTCGATACCGCGACATATGATAAGACCATTGGGACGATGCGCGAGGTGGTCCGGAAGACCAGGTTGCCGCTTGTTGAGCGCGAACGAATGCTGAAACGGCTAAGGTAGACCAGGAAAACACGTCGTTTACGCCTGCCCGCAATGCTGCGCGTAGCGTTGCAGGCGTGAATAGGCGAATAGTTTTTTTCTGTGCCCACGTGCCCACATTGCCACGTGAAGTGCTCTGGGCAGGTATGGTAAAATAACGGCAAAAGGTCGACTGCGGCATTGATTTTTCAAACATGAACAAAACGATTATGAAATGGACACTTCCGCTCGGGGTCGCGGCGCTCCTTGCGGTTCCCTTCCTTAGTTCCGCCGCCGGCAACAAGGTAACGATCTGCCACGCCACGGACTCCGCGACGAATCCGTACGTCGAGATCACGGTGAGCGAGTACGGGTGGCTGAACGGGCACATGGGCCATGGTGATTTCCTTGCGCCGCCGGAGGGATGCTCCGTATCGGATGTGCCGAGCATCCAGTTCGCGGCCGACCGGACGGTCATCACGAATTTGGACGACCCGATCATCTTCACCTGGTCCTCGACGGGAGTTGACTCGTGCGTTGCCTCCTATGACCCCTGGGATCCCTACGTGCCGGTGGAAGACACCTGGTGGGGCACAGTGGCGACGGAGGGAACCAAGTCGGTCTCTCCCACAGGCACGGGGAATACCCTCTACACGCTCACCTGCGCAGGGCCCGACGGTCCGCTGTCCGCGAGCGTCGAGGTAGTTTTCTTCAACCCGAGCTAACCCCCGGTGGTTGGCTGAAAATATGAGAACGCCGCCCTCTGGTGGAGACGGCGTTCTTATACTTACTCTCCCAGTGGGATAGAATACTTTTCCGTGTACGCCTCCTTTCCCCGTCGGCTCTAGTTCGCGCGCCTGTCTTCCTCTGGCGGAAAAATAGACGAATGGTTTTTTCGCGCCCGCCCACCGGCATCAATCGGTCGGGCCTCTATGGATCAAAGAACGAGATGAGGTACGTATCGATCTCGCGCTGGGGGAGATCATAGAAGTACTTGTTCTCGTTTCTGAGTTTTGTCGCGAGCGTGACCCCCACGAACCGCCAGTGCCACGGCTCGAACTGGTAGTATTCGTTGTGCTTGGGGTAGGAGAGGACGAACCCGAACCGGAACGCGTTTCCGGTAAGCCACGCGTACGCCGGCGCGTCCTCGAATCGGAGTGAGAGCCCGGTGATCTCCGGCGTCGTGAGGTCAACCGTCGTGCCGAGCTGGTGTTCCGAGTATCCCTGGTCGGCGGAGAACCGGTTTGCACCCGAGCCGTAGAGCACTTTGTACCCCGTCTTCACCGATTCTTGTTCGTAAAATGATCGGTAGGCCGAGACGACCGCAAGCGGCGTGCCGGCAGTACGCGCGTCGGAGAGCATTCGCGTGAGGAACGGTTCCACACTGGTGTGGATGCTTTCAAGTTTCTCCGGCGTGGCGAGGAAAGTGGGAGGAATGAGCGAGAGAGTCGCCGGCGCGTAGTTCTCGCTCAAGAAGTAAACCTTTGAATACTTCTTCAAGAGCTCGCGGTCGGTCTGGCTGAGCTTCGTCAAGGTCCCCACCATGCCCGTGATGTCCCTGATTTGTGATTCGAAGGTGCTGTTCTTCGCCTGTTCCGCTTCCAGGGTCTGTGAAAGGTTCTCGTTCGCATCGGTCAGGTCGGAATTATCCTTCTCGAGCTGTCGCACCCGGCCCGAGGCGAGTTCCACCGATTGTTCAAGAAGGCGCGCCCGTTCTACGAAGAGCGAATGTTCCGCCTGGAGTTCGCTATAGCGGTACGCAAAACCCGCCCCGGCGGTAAAGATAGCGAGCGCTATAAGAAGCGCGATGAGGTGTTTTCTGTGGATCTCCCGGCGCACACTGGGATTGTACCACACCTTCCCGAACCCACATCGATTCTGTTCGCCTCCTCCCGACAACAAACGCCCCCTAGGGTGGGGGCGTGGTCTCAATGAACCGGGCGTGCCGGTAACCGATGGAGTGTAAATACTGCTCGATCTTCTCGAGAAATCTCTGTACGTCAGCGTAGATGACCCGGAACGGAATGCTCCGCGTCGATTCCTTCTCGCGCCGCCAGCTCGCCGCGAGCGCGCGGATGCGGCGACGGTCGATGTGCACGAGTCGGCAATCGCTGCACAGGAAGTAAACGAAGCTGAACGGGTCCATGCGGAACTTCCGACTCATCATGGCGGTGTTCATTTCCGGTTCCCTTTTGCACCGGGGGCAGACGAGTGTGGGCGGTCGGCTTATAGTCCGGGGCGGTCATAAGCGCCACCCCGCGCCGCACGTCATGAAGCTCCCCCCCGTGCCCGATCCTCGGCGATACCTTTCTTTCATCGCAAGCCTCCCGACCGTTTTCTGCGGAGCGGTGTGGGGAGAAGGTGAAATACCCGTGTGTGACGGAGTGGATCGAAAGGGATTTGCTCGATCCGCGTCACCTTCCCGATGATGAGGTGCGTTATCAACGAGTCGGAGTCCATGTACATGAGCTGTCCGGCGCCATTGATGCCGCGGATCGCGACGTTTTCAATGACGAGCGTGTCTCCGAATGGCTGCGCGAGGTAGAGGTTGTCAGCTGACGCGAGAAGCGGCAAAAAGACGACCGCGACGGCGGTGAAAATGAGTCGTTTCATGGTGTACTCCTCCTTTCGGATATAGTGAGTTGCTGTTCTAGTGATACTCCGTCTCAGGGTTGGCCGCAATAGGCTCCCAGAGGCCGTGTACTCGGTGAGTATCCCGCCGCCCGCGCTCCAGTGCTCACGTTTGTACCGTATTTGCTGCAGCGGTGGAGAAATCCACTGTTTCGGCGGCGAGAAAAGGTGTATAATATAATGTATAATAAAAAAAAGCATGCTCGCCTTCGTGGGGGCTATGGCGGGTGGACGCATGAGTATGAATAAGAAGATCGTCATTATGGTGGTGGGTGTGCTCATTGCCGCGGCGGCGGGGTACTGGTATTGGCAGAGCACCCGCGAGGCGCCTCCTTCCGAGGAACAGGCGCTCCAGAATGCCGAAGAGGCGGCGCAGGCGATCACTGAGAGCGCGACGCAGGGCGTCCTGCCGTCGCTTGACGTTCAGGCGAACCCCTTGGGCGACTCGACCGACGTCAACCCCATCTCCAAAACCAATCCTTTCTCGGGGATAAAAACCAACCCGTTTGAGTGATGCGTGCGGCGGGGGCGGTACCGGCATGAAACACAAATACTTTCTTCCCACGCTCATCCTTGCGTGCGGCATCGCCCTCTCGGCGTTCATCGCCGCGGGTGGCGTTTTCGCCCAGACAAGCGGAGCGGCGGACATCCAGTACCCGGTTCCCGAACTCGGCAACTGTGCGAACGAAGCGGCGTGCCGCTCGTACTGTGATGACACGAGCCACATGAACGAGTGTCTCGCGTTCGCGGAGGCGCGCGGCCTGATGTCGCCGGAGGAAGTTGCCGCGGCGCGGAAATTTTCGGCGGTGGGAACGGGTCCGGGCGGCTGTACGGGGAGAGAGAGCTGCGACCGCTACTGTGACGATGTCGCCCACATCGATGAGTGCATTTCGTTCGCCGAGGAACACGATTTGATACCGCCGGAGGAGCTTGCGGAGGCGCGGCAGGTGCAGGCGGCTGTCAGGCGTGGTGTAAGGCCGCCCCCGTGCCGCG
>CAYHFV010000006.1:0-13305 GCA_964356055.1 uncultured Candidatus Saccharibacteria bacterium | reverse complement strand
GAAGACAGGCATGCGACCGCTACTGCAGCGAGCCGAACCACATGGAAGAGTGCATCACGTTTGGCAGGGAGGCCGGCCTCATGAGCCCGGAGGAGTCGGCGGAGGTGGACAAGGTGCTCGCCGCGGTGAAGCAGGGAGCGAAGCCGCCCCCGTGCCGCGGAAGACAGGCATGCGACCGCTACTGCAGCGAGCCGAACCACATGGAAGAGTGCATAACCTTTGCGCAGGCGGCGGGGTTCATGAGCCCGCAGGAGGCGGAGGATGCCGGAAAAATGCTCGCGGCGATGAAGAAAGGCGTGAAACCCCCCGCGTGCAGGGGGAAGGAAGAGTGCGACCGCTACTGTGGCGATGAGGCGCATGCCGATGAGTGCATCGCCTTTGCGGAAGCCGCAGGATTTATGAAGCCCGAGGAGGCGGCAATGGCGCGCCGGACCGGTGGCAAAGGACCAGGTGGGTGCCGCGGCAAGGAGGAGTGCGAAGCGTTCTGCAACAACCCCGCGAACCAGGAGACCTGCTTCAATTTTGGCAGGGAACACGGGCTTATCCCCCCGGAAGAGTTGCAAAAGATGGAAGAGGGGAAACAGCAGTTTTCGCAGGTAATACACCAGGCGCCGCCTGCGGTCGCGGATTGCATCGTGGGCGCCGTGGGTGCCGAGCAGTTCGAGAAATTCAAGAGCGGCGCGGCGATACCCCCACCGAGCATTGGTGAGGCCATGCGCACGTGCTTCGAGCGAGGTATGGGACCCGGGACACCGGGGGCGCCAGGGGTGCCGGGAATGCCGGGAGGTCCGGGAATGCCGGGCGCGGGAGGTGCGATGATGCCGCCAGGGCAGGCCGGTCCCGGCGGGTGCGCGACCCCCGAAGAGTGCCAGTCGTTTTGCATGTCGAACCCCGAGGCGTGCAGGGATTTTGCGCCGCCGGGTGAGTTTCCAGGCAGAATGCCTCCAGAGGGAGAATTTCCCCGAGGGATGATGCCGCCGTGCGAAGGAGAGGATTGCGCGCAGCCGGGGATGCCGGGCCAGTACCCTCAGGGGTTCATGCCTCCGGAAGGCTCACCGCTCCCTGGTGGCTTTCAGCCTCCGGAAGGTTTCATGCCGCGGCAGGGAATGATGCCGCAGGAGGGGCAGATGATGCAGCCCGGCGGAACAGGAATGCCTGGTCAGTATCAATACCCGCAGCCGGGTATGATGCCGCCCGAGGGTTTTCAACCGATGCAGGGCATGATGCCGCCGCAGGATTTTCAGCAACCGCCGCAGGGTTTCACGCCGCCGCCCACGAGCGGGGGAGAAGCATCTCCGCCTCCGCCGCCTCCTCCCTCGGGAATGAACCCGTTCCAGCAATTCTTCGCCTCGATCGCCGCCGCGTTCTTCGGCATTGGCCGCTAGGCGGATCTCCGGAGCTACCCGTGACCTTTCGTACGCCTGCCCGCCTCCGGTAAGAAAGGGAGAACGCTTTTAAAAACAAAAAAACCGCTCACCACGGTTTCAAGAACACGCAAGGCGCCCTCCTACGGCGCCTTATTTTTCTTGCTCAACTTCCCCGTGTATTCAGTTAATCGTCCGAGAAGTCGCCGAGTACTTTGATGGCGTCGCTCTGTTTGAAGAGATTCTCCACCTCCCGGTCGATACCGTCGTCGGTGATCCACTCGCCGGCAGGAACGTCGAATCCTCCCCCGTACCGCGCGTGGTAGTACGCAAAGTAGTTGTCGCGGAAGTAGCGCCGTTCCTTTCTAATCGCTTTCGGCAGGAGCGCCGCTTCCTCGTCGGAGAGGCCTGCGGCCTTCGGGTTGCGCGCCTGTTCCTCGAGCCAGGCGATGGTGCCGGCGCCCGTGATGAGCTCTTCGAGGCACATATTCGCCTCGCGCGAAAGTTCCTCGTAGCGCAGGTACCCCGTGGTATCCTCGGGGTCCACCGCGTACCGCTCTGCAAAATGGATGGCGTGCAGGCCCTCGTGGTAGGGAATGCGCGTTTGGTTCTCCGGGAACATTTCGCCGGTGCCGTAGAGGATGTAGGTAGTGTCCTTTCCCATCCCGAATTTTATTCGTGCCGCTTCCGGAAAGTGCGAGCCGGAGATCGTAAACGCGCCGACGTTGCTGAACTGCATTTCGTACCGCCCCCGCGCGGTCGGGTCGAGCCGATTTAGCTCCTCTTCCATGCTCCCCACAACGATCGGTGTTTTTACTTCCGAGAGGTCGGGGTAGAATCGCTCGTACTCCTTGAGCTTGCGCTCCGCTTCCGCGGAGCGGTAGAGCACTTTTGCCGGCTCTCTCTCCTTTGTTGGTGCCACGTACTCTGGTGTCGGTTGCGCATTCGCCGTTCCCGCGAATTCCACGAATGCGCTAATAAGCGCTATCCCGCACGTATTTAAGAAGCGGCGCGCGCGCTCCCGAGAGCGTGGTTGCTCTGGCTCCTGCGGTTGCGCCGCCGGTTCCTGCAGTTCCGGATTCTCCGCTCGGTTCGGTTCCGTTGTTTTCTCCTCTTCAGTCTGCTCTCCCTGCGGCGGCGCCCACTCGAACCGGTTGTTCATGAATCCAGTATCCCAGGCGGTGGCGCGTCGTGTCAACGAGTGGTGTCGGTGCATGCACAACTCGAATTGCCCGCCTCGGTCCTGGTGTGGCACAATACGCTTATGGCTCGGATGTTCAGGGTGGTGATGTTCACGCTCGTCGCGGTGGTGCTCGTCTCGACTGTGATGCTCATGGTCCGCGGCGACGAGGAAAGTGCGTGGCTCTGCAGAAACGGCGTCTGGGTGGCGTACGGGAACCCGTCCGCGCCGATGCCGACCGAGGAGTGCCCCGGAGCGCCCGCGATCATGAATGAAGGGAGTGCGGCGGAGAAGGCGGATAAGATCCGCGTCGTGGTACCCCAGCCCGGCATGACCGTCACGAGTCCGCTCATCAGTATGGGGGATGCGCGCGGCACGTGGTATTTCGAAGCCTCGTTTCCCGTCGAGCTCCGCGATGCGGACGGGAACGTCATCGCAGGGCACTACGCGACCGCGGAAGGCGAATGGATGACCGAGGATTTTGTCCCGTTCACCTCGACCTTGGAATTCCCGCCGCAACCCCCTGGAGCGGTGGGTGTTCTGGTGCTTAAGAAGGATAATCCTTCGGGGTTGCCCGAGCACGACGACGAGCTCCGCATCCCCGTCCGGTTCTAGCTCGTCCCGTCTCCTTTTGGGAAAGGTAGAATAGTTCACGGGGCTTGACGCCCGCGCGCCGACTGGTAGACTGATGTCAGTGCTTTTCGGGGGACTCGTGACCGTATACGCGCAAAGCACTCACCCCTAACGGTGAAGGGCGCTTCTCATGAAGGCGCGTCCCGGCTCCGGTCTCCCGGACTTTATAGTCCCGCCCCGCGGCATGTTCCGGGGCGTTTTCTTTGTGCGCTTGACCGGGAGCGGCGCGGGACGTAGGCTGAAGTCAGTTGTTTTCGGGGAACCGGTTCACAGCGCGATGCCTCCTCGGGCGATATAACACGGGAGCGATCCTTTGCTCCGCAGCAGGTGTTCTTCTGGCCGAAACCGGCGCTCTTCTGGACCCGTTCCTCCTATTCATCCACCGGCAAGGCCGGTGGTTTTTTTTACGCTTGACGGTCGTCGCGGGCGGCGTATCGTGAGGACATGAATGGAGCGACTCCTCCGCCCGCAATTCCACCGAAAACGAGTTCCGCACGCTCGCCGAAGCGTTTCTGGCTGGTGGTGGTTGCGGCACTCGTTCTTTTTTTAGTTCTTGGATGGATTCTCGCGTGGCAGCAGTATTTGAGCCCCGAGGCAAAGCAGGCGCGGCAGATGGAGGAAAATGTCCGGCTCTACACGAGTTTCTTGAACGAGTTCGAAGCCGCGATGCGCGCCGACACGTGGGGTGGGCAGACGCCCGAGGAGACGCTTCGACTGTTTATTGAGGCGCTCAAGGCGGGCGACATCGCCCTCGCGAGCAGGTACTTCATGCTCGAGACGAACGAACGCGACCCGAACTACCTCACGCGTAAAAGGTGGGAAGAAGGTTTACTAAAAGCACAGCAGGAAGGGAGGATAGAAGAGATTTTATCTGAATTAGAAAAAGTCCAGTTTCAGGAAGGGACATCACCCACAGAGGTCTCTTTCGAATCTCTCAACCAAGACGGAATAGTAGATGTTCTTGTTGAATTATCCTTGAATAAATATTCCGGAGTTTGGAAGATCGAAGGTATGTAGTGTAAATTGTTATGCGCCAGGGGTTAACCATCTCAATCGGTCTGACCCTTCTCATAATCGCAGGTATCCCGGCGCACAGGGTTTTTGCTTACCATACCGGCACTCACGCCTACCTCGCGCGCGAGGCTGTTGATTTTTATAACCAATACTTTACTGGAAATCGTGTTCCCAGAGAACTGCGGAATTACCTCTTGGACGGTTCTCGCCGCGAGGATGATCTCCCGCGGTACATGAACCACTTCTATGACCCCGTCTACGGCCGCGGTCTCTCCTATGACCAAAGAATAGACCCGGTAAATGTTGTATTTTGGCCAAAGTCGCCTGATTGGGCGGTGAGCAGCGATCTGCAGAACAGAGGGCAGTACAAGATCTTCTCGGACGTCGCGACGATACTCACTGCGGCGGAGCAAGAAAAACTGAATCTCCCGCTCGGTGATTCCGAGTTCACGTGGCAGGAGGCGATTCGGTATTGGGTGAATGGAGAAAAAGAGCGCGCGATGTTCGCACTCGGGCACGTTCTGCACCTCCTCCAGGACGCGAGCGTTCCCGACCACACGCGGAACGACCAGCACGCAGATGGAAGTCCGTACGAGAGCTGGACGGAGCAGTTTAATCTCGCGAACGCTGACTCCGGACTTGCTGGGCGATTGATCGGAAAAACTCCCGTAGTTTTGCGGACGCTTGGTACATATTTTGATGAAATGGCGAACTACTCGAATGGAAATTTTTACAGTCGAGATACGATTGGTGTTGCTTATAACACCCCCATCATTAACTATGTAGCATCTCGTGGGAAGTATTATTACGGCTTTAGAAGTAGTGAGGGTGATGATTATGCGTTAGTGATATACAAACGCTACTATGGAAGTTTATTGAACTACAATCCTAGCGACGTAGATATTAAAGCGGCAGACGAGCAACACGTAGTTTCTGGTTACTGGTCCCGACTTTCGACAAAAGCGGTTCAATACGGCGCAGGTCTCATCAACCTCTACTTCCAAGAAGTCGCGAAAGCGAAAGCGGATCCGAATTTCGTCCGCGAGCGCCCCTCATTCATCGCGCAGGCGCTCGACGCGTTCGGGAATGCGTTCGGTGGCTTGTTGACCGCGCTCGGCGCCGACGGATCGAACTCGTTTACAGTAGAACGCGTTCCTGATGAATCGTTTTCACCGGCTCCCGAGCCCATTCTCATTCCGTTGCCTTCGGGATTCCCCTTGGCGCCCACTACCACGCCAACGAGCACCTCGCCTGAAGCCGTTGAAAGTGAAGGCCAGACGCGGCTTTCTGGGACGCTTGCAGGAGCGGTCGGGGAAAATGCGGCGCCCGGCGATGCAGTTGAAAATACCGGCGGGGGAACGGTTCTCGGTGAATCGACATCAGCCTCGACCGGTAGTGGACCGGAGCCAGCCCTTCCCAATCCTTTCATCGTCCCGGGCAACTTCGGCGCGCCGCCTCCGCTACCCTCATTGCCGCTCCCGCCGCCCGAGGAAGAATCTTCCCCGCCCCCTCCGACGCTTTCCATTGCGACCGCATCGGTCGAGTTCGCCCGCGATACAATGGAACTCGTTTTTCGCTGGAGCGAGGCGGAGATCGCGACCACGACAACCTCCACGGTGGTCTACGAGGTAGTGAACAGTGAATCGGGCGACTCATTCTATCGTGGTCCATGGGTTTCGGAGGTGCGCTCCCGCATTCTCGAGGTGGGGCGGTCGTACGCGTTCACGCTCCGCGCGGCAATGGATAATGGCGTGTGGTCGGCCGACGTTCCGCTCTCGGTCGAGGTACCGAGCCTTTTTACTGAAACTCGGTTCTACCGAAGCGGCGACGGTTACCGCCTTGCATTGCAGCCCGCCACACTCCCCATCGTACCAAGCCTGTTCGGATGGAACGCCTGGCAGGGGATCGTGGTGTACCTGAATCGCGCGCCGAATCCAGCGAACAGCATGCTCCTGACACTGCGCGGTCATGAGGCAGCAAACACCGACGGCGTGCTCCGTGCGCGATACTTGCGATGCACCGGTTCGGGCGGCGCCGAGCCGTCTCTTATCATTCCCCTCGGGGCAGAGTGGTGCGGGCCCGGCCCTGGTCTCCGCGGCACAGTGCTCTCATGGGACTCGCTCGAGGATGGATGGATCGCGGCGGCGCCGGAGCCGGTGGAGAATCTCACCCCCGCTGACTATGTAACCGTTGCGGCCTACGATCTTTCGGTCGCCGGTATGGGAACGCAGGATTTGGAACTCGTCGCGCTCGATCGGACCGAGATCCGCTTCGCTGACGGCATCCCGCCGACCGCTCCGCCGGGTGTCCCGCCGGATCTCTCACTTTCGCTCTCGAGTTCCGGGGAAGCATTAACGGTGGCCTGGGGAAACGCGCGCGATCCGGACACGGTGGATGCGCTTCTCGAGTACGACCTGCACATGGACGGCGGCGCGTGGACGGCGGCGACCTCAGGCGTTCTGATTGCGGCGGAACCGGAAACGACGTACACCGTCGAGGTGCGGGCGAGGGACGGCGAAGGAAATACCTCCGAGTCGTCGGTTGTTTCGACGACTACGCTGCCCCGGGCGCTCGTTGAAGAGACGCTCTTTGAGATTTCGACCCCGAACACCGACAGCCCGTTTTGGGGGCGCGGGAGTGTGACAGCGGTTGATCAAATCGCGCAGAAGTACGTGCCGCAGGAACGGCAGCGCGCGTGCTCTGTGGGGCACCAGGTCGCACGGTTCGAGAATCCGACCGACGAGGTGGTGCTGCGCCTCTGGGAGGGAGGCCCCACGCCCGGCGCGGGGACGCTTCTCGGAACCGTGAGCGTTTCCGGTGCGTCGCTCCCCGGAGGCACCGGGGCGTACGCCGAGTTCCGGCTCCCGGCGTGCGTACCCCTCGAGAGCGGCATCGCGTACTGGTTCGAGTGGTCTCGCACCGCGCCGAATCCGAACAATGGGTACATCTCACGCTACCGGAACTGGGGCGAGTACCCCTTCACCTCGTACTGGCAACTAAATCCTTTCACCTTTTCGCCGGTCGGATGGGCGGAGTACAACCGCGAGTGGTCGTTCCGCCTCACGGGTATCCGTGAGCCGATATGACGGCGGCGTATGGCGTTTTCTCCCGGTAAGAAGAACAAGGTGGTGTTAGTGGGCGTACTCAAGACGAAACGGGATCTTGAGGCACTGCTCCGCGAACGGTGGTACCGCATTCCGGTCGCGCACGCGCCGGTGCGACGGTTCCGATATCTCGCGTTTTACCAGCCCGCTTGCTTCGGGCGCGAGGGAAAGTGCATCCGGTACTACGCTCGCGTCGTAAGTATGCGTCTCATGCGGCGGAGCGACCTCGTGCCCGACGAACCGCGCCATGCCCGCGCGCATGGGTACTACCTTCAGGTTCGTGTCGGCGCAGTCAAAACGCTGTCCCGACCGCTCCGGAACCGGACGCCGCGCCGCGTCTCGTTCGGCTTCACCACGCTCGGGCGACTGCTCGCCTCGAGGAATTTGCTGGAGCTGTACCGCGTGGCTCCCATTGAGCGGCTTGTGGATGAGGGCTTGCGGCGCGCCGGCATCGCGGCGATGCCGCAGTATATCGTGCGTGCGGGCACGCACCGGTACCGCCTCGATTTTGCGGTGCCGTGCCGGCGGGGATTGATCGCGATCGAATGCGACAACCGGAAGGCTCACGCCGGTCCGCGTCAGTTTAAGAGAGATAGGGAAAAAGATGCGCGCTTGAAAGAATACGGGTGGACGGTGGTTCGACTTCCCGAGCGTGACATCGTTTCGAACGTGGAGGAGTGCGTGTCGCGCGTTCGGAGCACCGCCCGTTCCCTCGGCGGCCCCGCGGTATGATTGTTCAACAAAGAGGCCAGATACCAGTGTTGTCGGTCCCCCTTGCGACCTTTCGCTCGAAAGGTAGAATACTTTTATGAACGCGCGCGATCTCGAAAGGGTATTGAAGGCTGCCGGAAATCGACGGAGAATTTTGATTCTTAGGTATCTCAAGAAGAACGGAGCTGCATCGGTGGGTGATATCTCATTTGAGGTAGACGTCTCACTGAAGGCGACCTCAAAGCACCTCGGTGTTCTTCTAGCTGCTGGTTTCCTTGAGCGCGATCAGCGCGGATACCAGGCGTTTTATCGGATTGCTCGTGAGTTGCCACCGTTCGTCAAGACGCTTCTCAGTACGTTGGTTTAGTTCGTCCCACTCCTTATCTCGTAGGACCTTTCGAGCGAAAGGTAGAATAGTTTTTTAGGTGTATAATGGTGGTATGGCGACGTTTGTGACGCACGGGCTTCTCGGGGCGGCATCGCTCGCGGTGCCGGCGCGGCTCTTCGGCTGGCCGCCCGCCGTCCGCCGGACGCTCGCCGCACTCGGCTTCATCCTCGGCTCGGCGCCGGACACCTTCGGATGGATCGCGGCGACCTTCTTCGGCGCGCCCCGGTGGGAGCTCTACAACCAGATCCATAACGGCATCTACTCGGCTGCCTGCTACATTGTCTACCCGTGCGGATTGCACCTTGTCGCTGACCGTCTTTTTCACCCCTTCCCCGGATACAACTGGTGGCCCGACCTCTGGTGGCTTGAGGTATCACTTGGACTCTTGGGTATTAGTCTCACCCTCTGGGCAATGTGGAATAAAAAAGCACAACCCCCGCAGTGAGCGGGGGTTGTGGTACGTTGTGCCCCTACACTACCGCACGAGGTAGTGGATGACGAGGTAGACCGTGAAGCCGAAGTAGAAGAGGGAGGCGATGCCCATCATGACGTTTGTGAACCAGCCCGGGCGGAGCGGCTTCGCAAGCTTCACGTTGTTCAGGTAGATGAGAACCGGGGTGTAGACCGCCATAGTGACGCCGCCCAAGACCGCGCTCAGGGTAAGGAGCGTGAGCGGCTGCTTGAACGTGAGAAGGGCGGCCGAGGCGAGGACGATGCCCACGATCAAGGTGTAGTAGAGCTTGTGAATGGAGATGTTCTGGAGCCAGCGGAGGTGCCGGCGGAAGGGTCCCGTGCGCGCGTTCACGTAGAGTATGTCGCTCACGATGCGGGTGAAGGCGTCGATCACTGTCCACATGACCGAGAAGAGCATGAGGAACGCCATGACGAGAAAGAGGTTGAACCCAAAGGCCCCCCAGTTGTCGCCGAAAATGTGCGCCTGGACAACCGCAACGGCGAGTCCTTCGGGGACAAGCCCCCTCGGAACGAGCGTCGAGTAAGCGTTCACGGAGAGAAGGAGGAGCGTGACGAGCCCGAGGAACCAGAAGATCACTCCCTGGTCGATACGGACGAAACGCATCCATTTTTTCCATCGTGCGAGGTGCTCCTCATGCGGATGGAAACGGTACCCCACGAACGAGACCGCCTCCTCCCTGCCGGTGATGGGGTTCAAGATGCGGCCGACGTAGCGGCCCATGCCGATCTGCTTGTCGCGGTACCAGAGGGAGACGCAGAGATTTAAGAGGCCGCCCGCGCCCGCAAAAACGATGGCGCCAAGGAGGATGGAGAGGTCGATGCCCTGGGGGAGGAAGCCGAACTTGAGTGCGCCGGCCGCCACGGCACGGAGATCGGTAGAAGTCAGGTTCAAAAAGCTCGCGACGAGGAGAAGAACGAAGAAGATAGGCACCGTCACCTTGAGTGATTTTTCAAGGATAGTGTACGCCGCTTTTCCAAGGAGGGTGAGGAAGAGTACGAGACCGAGGCTCGCCCATGCCCAGAGAAGATAAGTACCGAAGCCGAAAAGCTCGGCCAAGGTCGTTCCGAGTGCGCCTGCCCACCCAGGCCAGACGTAGAGGAGAATTGCCGAGCAGAGCCAGAACGGGGCGAACCACTTGAAAAGGCGTGAGGACGAAGTGAAAAAACTCTCGCCGGTGGCGAGCGCGTGCCGCGCTACCTCTTGGTTGATGAAATACTGGAAGGTAATGCCGAGGAGCGCCGCCCAAAGGATGTTCAAACCGTACTTGGTGACCAGGTGTGGCCAGAGGATGAGCTCGCCGGTGCCGATCGCGAGCCCCATCACGACGACGCCGACGCCGAGCGCCTTCGACCAGTGCGGCGGCGGGGGGAGTTCACGCTCTTCGTACTCCCCGTAGTGGTGGTGTTCTTCCATGGAGTTATCAGTATACCCGGAGACGCGTTTCTTCGGGAGAGGGATGGTGCGCGCCGCCCGCGCGGTGCGGTACAATGGATGCATGCGGCTCTCGCGAAAGCGATTTGAACAACTGGTTGCCCGCGGCATCAATCTCATTCCAAGGCGTTTCCTTGAAAAACTCGAAAACGTTGCGGTGGTTGTGGAGGACGAGCCGACCGCGGAGCAGCTTCGGTCGGTCGGCATCACTGACCCCGCGGAGACGCTCCTCGGCCTCTATGAGGGAGTCTCGCAGGCGGCGGGCGGGCGGTACCACCGCGACTTGCCGGACCGCATCACCGTTTTCCAGAAGCCGATCGAGGCAGAGGCAAGGAATGAGGATGAGATCGCGGAAATCGTCGCGGACACGGTTTGGCACGAGATCGCCCACCACTTCGGAATGGAAGAGCACGAGGTTGAGCGGGCAGAGAAACGGCGCTCTGCGGTGAGAGACGAAACACAACACGGAAAGTAGAATGGTATAGAAATAGAAGAAGCAACAAGGGGTATGAGGAGCCGCCGAGAAAATCGGTATGACAACCAAAAACCGCCGAAGCGGAGCGATATCCGTCCCGGCGTCGCGGTCTGGATTATTGAGAAGGAGAACTACGGAACGCGGAAGTACACGCAGGGGATTGTCGCGGCGGTGCTCTCCCCGGGCGGGACCCATCCGCGCGGCATCAAGGTGCGGCTCACGGACGGCACGGTGGGACGGGTGCAGTGGCTCGTGGAGGAGTGAGCCGCCGTTGACAGCGCCCCGGAAACCGGTAGACTGCTTTCAGTTTTTTCATTCACAACCGAAGGAGGTTCTCTGTGAGAGAAGCTGCGCTCATTATCGGCGGGACCAAAGGTCTCGGCGCCGCGTTGGGGCTTGAAGTTTATCAACATGGTCTCTGGCCCATCATCGCGGGGCGTTCGGCGCTCAAACCCGAAGTCAAAAGTAGGTTCCCTAAAGGAACATTCTGCCCGCTCGACGTGACGGACCCGCGGACCTTCCGGTCGCTCGCGGACATCAAGCGACTCTCGCTTCTGGTGTTGCAGGTCTACTGGGTCTCCGGCGTGTTCAGGCGGATGCCGTTCCTCGACATGAAATGGAGTGACATTGATGCGGTCATGGACACCAATTTCGTAGGGGGGTTGAGGGTGCTCCTCGCGGTCGACGAACTGATCCCCGAACGGCAGCCGTATCATCTCGTTGTGGTCGCCTCCTCGTCGTCGTGGCGGCTCCGGAAGGATGAGGCCGTTTACTGCGCTTCGAAAGCGGCGCAGGTCGCGTTCGCACGGAACTTCGCGGGAGAATTGACGCTCGCCCGTCCCGGTTCGCGGGTGACGCTCGTGAATCCCGGTGGCATGAAGACGAAGCTCTTCGAGGGCTCGGGCCAGGATACGTCCGGTTTTATGGACCCCGCCGGCGTGGCGGAGTTCATCGTGACGGAGCTCGTCGAGAGGCCGGAACGCCACCCCTTCCTGGAAGCGCACCTGCTCCGCACTCCTGACGGAGGGTTCGTGGTTCGATACGGTCCGCAGCTGCCCGAGCAGCCCTACGCCTAGCGCCGTTTCAACCCAGCTCCGCATCCGCGGGGCTTTTTGTTTGGTAGAATGGGATGATGCAACCGACCCGGGACGATGCATGGAAACTCCTCACCGAGTACGTAACCTCGGAGAGCCTGCGAAAGCACTGTCTCGCGGTCGAGGCGGCAATGCGCGCCGGCGCGGTGAAGTACGGCCTCCGGCCCGTTGGGCCGTACGACCCGGAGGGCAGCAACCCCGACCTTTGGGGGATCACGGGGCTCCTCCACGATTTCGATTTTGAGCGGTACCCCGATCTGCACGAGCACGCGACGCGGGGAGCTGCGATCCTCCGCGAGAAAGGGTATCCGGAGGAGATCGTCCGTGCGGTTCTCGCTCACAACGGTGCGACCGGTGTGCCGCGGGAGGCGGTGATGGAGAAGTTCCTCGCGGCGGTCGATGAGCTCTGTGGGTTCGCAATGGCAACCGCCCATGTGCGCCCGACGAAATTTGAGGGGATGACCCCGCAGTCGATCGAGAAAAATCTCAAAAAGAAGGGGTTCGCGGAAAAGATCAGCCGCGAGGAAATTGATCGCGGCATCGAGGCGCTCGGCGCCGACCGGGAGGAGCACCTTTTGCTCGTCATCCGCGCGCTCGGGGCAATCGCAAAAGAGCTCGGGTTCTGATTCGTGAACCGCCACGCCGCCCGAAAGGGCGGCGATGGTCGAACAAGAGCGACACGCGATTCCACTGCCATGAGTGGTAACGATGGCGGCGGCAGAATGTGACACCCCGCCTTTTCAATCGTCGTCACGGTCTTTCCACCACTTGCCGAATTTTCCGTGATCGTCACTGAATGACCATGGACCACCCCACTTCCCGCCTGGTCCCCAGCCGTGACGCCCGCCGAACCCCCTCGTCGAGGTGGCGAAGCCGCACGCGTTCCGATCGACCTTCCACTGGTCTGCTGCCGCTTTTTCCGCGTTTCGTTTTGCTTCCTGCGCCTGTTTCAACGCGTCGCGGTACGCCCGGTTCGCCTGCTTGATTGCCGTTCGCCGCGCTACCGGGTCGGCGATGCCCCATGCCGCGACGATGGCAGAAAGGCGCGTTTGCGTGGCGCCCTTCCTCGCACTCCAGAACGCTTCTTCCGCGGCGATGAGAGCGTTCCCGTGTTTTTGAACCGCCGCCTGGATGCAGGGGAGGTTCATGGGAGGCGTCGAGGTTGCCGTAGAGGTTCCGGTCTGCGCGAGCGCCGGCGCCACAGTCATCGCAAAAAACGCAGCGAGGAGCGAAACACCTGAAGCTATTCGTATGCCCATATGAGAGGTAGCAATATTCCTCGACCTTTCATAGACAATAACGCCCCAGTTCAATTTTTTGTGACTGTTAGAACGCCTGCCGGGGCCTTGTCGGAAGGCGATAACTATGTATACTGAAAAGCAACGAGCGATCTTCGGGAGCGCAACATGAAATCACTACTCGTGCCAATCGGTATT
>CAYHFV010000005.1:0-23060 GCA_964356055.1 uncultured Candidatus Saccharibacteria bacterium | reverse complement strand
CGAGTACATCGAGGACGACATGGTGAAGCGGTTCTGGGCGATCGAGTTCGCGGACTGGTCGGAAAAGTTCGACACCGACGCCATCATCCCGCTCGTGAACAAGCTCGGCCAGTTTCTCTCGAACCCACTTCTCCGAAACATCTTCGGCCAGAAGGAGAACAAGATAAACCTTGAGAAACTGATGAACGACCGGAAGATCATCATGATCAATCTCTCGAAGGGGAAGCTCGGCGAGGAAAATTCGAGCTTTTTCGGTTCGATGTTTATCACGAAAATCAAACAGGCCGGCATGGCGCGCGCGGCGCTCCCCGAATCTGATCGCAATGATTTCTATCTCTACGTCGACGAGTTTCACAACCTGGTGACCGAGACGTTCGAGAACCTTCTCTCCGAGGCGCGGAAGTACGGACTCTGCATGACGATGGCGCACCAGTACATGAGCCAGCTCTTGAAGGGCGTCCGGAGCGCGGTCCTGGGCAACGTCGGATCGATTGTGGTCTTCCGCGTCGGCGGCGAGGACGCGGAGGAGTTGGAAGCCGAGATGACGCCCATTTTTAAGGCAAAGGACATGATCAACCTCGGCATGCAGGAGTTCTACACGAAAATGACGATCGATGGGGAGGCGTACGACCCCTTTTCAGCCGAGACTCTGAAAGTGCTCCCCGCGACTCACCCGTCGCTCCGGCATCAGATCATCGAGGCGTCGCGGCGGAAGTACTCGATTCCCGCCGACGCGGCGAAGAAACTCATTGCTGAAGAAGAGGCAGGGATTTTCAGAAGCGCGCAGGAAAAAGCGGCTATTGCGGGAAAAACAGGAGAAGCCGCACCTGCCGCCGGCCAGAACCCAGAACCGCTGATTTAGGGCTTTGTTCAAAATTTCAAGACGTAGTCGAAGAAATTTTGTACCTAACATTTCTTCGCGTTCCGCTCAAACTGTTAGACAAAATTGGAAAAGGTCGAACATTCAATACGAACGTTTTGTTGCTATGGTATTCGTCTACACCACGTGTGCGAAAAAAGAAGAGGCCGATACGCTCGGCAAGCTCGTGATCGGAAAGAAGCTCGCGGCGTGCGTCAACATGTGGCCGATCGAGTCGTGCTACATGTGGGAGGGTTCGATGAAGTGCGAGCAGGAGCACGCGGTGCTCATTAAAACGCTCGAATCGAAGCTACAGCCGATCGAAGATCTGATCCTCCGAAACCACACCTACTCGACGCCGTTCGTGGGCGCGGTGGACATTCGCCGCATCAATCGCGAGTACAAGGAGTGGATGGCGCAGGTGATCGAGTGACGGATTTTCTCTGGTGCGGAGCGTCGTTCTTGAGCGCCGCAGTGCGGAGCAGCCACTTTTCAACCGGGCGCTCCGGTGGTATAACAATCATATGATCGGGGTACCATGGCTCGTGGTTCTCGTGATTCTCGCCGTGGCGATCGGCCTCGGTGTGAAGGTGTTGAGTTTACGGGAGGAGAACCGAAAACTCCGCGACATCGTCCGCCGCCTTGAGGGCGTCGAACTGACCAAAAAAAACGGGAATGGTGACGAGGAACTCGGGCACGGCGATGCCGAAGGGTACAGCTAAAGACACCATGGGAGCCGAAACGAGAATATGTACCGATGTTGTATGAGCGGAGCGAATCCACAACATCGAGGATCCCGCCAAAGGCGGGACAAGAACTGTCCGCCGAAAGCCCAACGGGCATTCAGGCGGATCCGCCACACTGCGAAGCTGTGGGCGGATAAGAACCATGACTGAAGCACAAACAAAGAAATGCCAAAATTGCCACCAGTCGTTCACCATCGCACCGGACGATTTTTTGTTTTATGAGCGCCTCGCCGTCCCGCCCCCGACCTGGTGCCCGAGGTGCCGGTTGCAACGCCGGCTCGGGTTCAAGAACGAACGCACGCTGTACAAGAGAACCTGCGACCTCTGCAAGCGTGACGTGATCGCTATTTTCCCCGCCGAAGCCCCCTTTCCGGTGTACTGTCCCGAGTGTTGGTTCTCGGACAAGTGGGACGCGCTCGATTACGGCCAGGTGTACGACCCGCAGCGCGGTTTTTTCGAGCAGTTCGTCGAGTTGCGAAATCGCGTTCCAAAGGTGAGCTTGTACATCGACCACCCGCGGACGGTCGGAGGGACGTTTATGAATCTCACGGGACCCGTGAAGAACTGCTACCTCATCTTCCTCGCGGAAGACGATGAGAACTGCATGTACTCCTACTCGCTGTTTCACTCGAAAAACGCGGTCGATTGCACGAAAACGGAGCGGGCGACCTCGTGCTACGAGCTGGTCAACTGTCAAAACTGCTACCGGACCGTTTTCTCGGTGGATTGCCGGGATTGCGTCGATATCGCGTTCTCGAAGAACCTCGCGAATTGCTCTGATTGTTTCGGATGCGCGAATCTTCGGAACAAGAAGTTCCATATTTGGAATGAACCGCACGGGGAAGCAGAATACCGGAGGGAAGTGGCACTGGTCCTCGGCGGCTCGTATGAGCACCAGGAATCCGCGCTCCGCAAGGCGGAGGCCTTGTGGCGGGAGTTCCCGAGCAAGTTCATGCATGGGTACCGCAACGCCGATGTTTCGGGCGAGTACCTCTACAACTGCAAGAATGTCCACCAATCATTCGAGGTGGTGGGCGGTGTCGACAACAAGTACTGCCACGTGGTGAACATGGGGCCGACCTCGAACTGTTACGACTACGGCGACTGGGGCAATAACGCCTCGTTGATGTACGAGTGCGTCAACTGCGGAGAGAATATCGCGAACGTTCGGTTCAGCTACGGGACGTGGATCGGAGAGGATATGGAGTACTGCGACGTGGTCATCGACAGCAAGCACATGTTCGGGTGCGTCTGCGCGCGGAAGAAGGAATATTGCATCCTGAACAAGCGGTACTCGAAGGACGAATACCGCTCACTTCGCGAACGTATCATCCGCGACATGAACGAGCGACCGTACACCGACCGGAAGGGGAGAGCGCACCGGTACGGGGAGTTCTTCCCTCTGGCACTCTCCCATTACCCATACGAAGACACGGCGGCGTTCGATTTCTTTCCGCTCTCCGCGGAGGAGGTTCGCCGAGAGGGATACCGGTGGCGTGCGCCGGAGACCCGCGGGTACGAACCGACGCTCCGCGCGCGCGACCTTCCGGATCGCATCCAGGATGTTTCAGATTCGATACTCACCGAGACCATTGAGTGCGACCATGCCGGCGTGTGCAACGATAAGTGCACCACGGCGTTCCGCATCATTCCCGAGGAGCTCGCATTCTACCGGGAGATGAGCCTGCCGCTCCCGCGACTTTGCCATAACTGCCGGCACTACCGTCGTTTTCGCTTGCTCAATCCGCCGCATCTCTGGCACCGTTCCTGCCAATGCGCCGGAGCGGAGTCCGCTAACGGAGTGTATTTGAACACCGGAAAACACCACCACGAGGGTGCTTGTCCCAACGAATTCGAAACGAGCTACTCGCCCGACCGAAAGGAGGTAGTATACTGTGAGAGCTGTTATAACAGCGAGGTCGTGTAAAATAGTGTCCCGATTCCAAAAGAATCGAGGATCCTCGATTTTGCAGATTCGGCGTCACCGGATGCAAAATCGGGACTACAACGCGGAGGTCGCGTAAGCGACCCTGAACATAGCGAAGGGTAGTCTGAGACTCGAAAAACCCCTCCGCTGGTGTATAATGGCGGTACGTGGCCATCGCATTCCTCAAAAAATTCTCACGCGCGTTCGCTCACGAGCGGGAGGATTTTCTCGTGATCGAAGAACTCGAGGGGAGCGTCGAAGCCACCGAAGCGCAGGTTGATCACGCGGAAAAACGCCTCCGCCTCACGCGGAACGCCCGCGCAGGTTCCTTCCGAGACCTTCGCCGTCCCCGAACATCCTTCGACCGCATCGTGCTCGCCTTGGGGCCGCTCCACGCCACGACGGTTGAGGGAACGGTTCGGGTAAAGCGCCAAAGCGCCGAACGAACAGTCGATGAGTCCGAACTCGACGCGCTCGTGTTCAAGGGACTCTGGGAGTTCCTGAACCGGCACCGTTCCTGGGTCGCGAAGAAAATGGGCGTTTCCGATCTTGACCTGGTGCTCGCGCACATTGAGATACGCGATGTCCGGCTCGGTACGCATCGGCTTTTGAATCCGCTTGGGTTCAAGGGCGGCGACCTTTTCATCACGTTCCGGGGAACCTTCGTCCCCCGGTCACTCACGCCGCTCCTTGAACGGTTTCGCCTGTGGGGGACGGAGGTGGTGGCGCTCGAGCGGGGAGCGACACTCGCGGCATCCGTCGCCGAACCGGAAGAATTCTTCGCGTTCGTGCACGAAGGCGGCACGGCGGTCTTCTCATCCCAAGATGGCGAGCGGCTCCGCCTTCGCGAACTTCCGTGGGGAGTGGCGAAGATCCACGAGGCGATCGCCGCCCAATTCGGGGTACCGATCGTTACCGCGACGCTCATCCTGGAGCGGGCCGCTCAAGGCGGCGCTTCCGAACAGTTCGGCCGCGTTCTCGACCGGACGCTTAAGGAGGAATTCGGCCACCTCATTGACCTCATTTATGGCGTGGTGCACCGGGCGGGGGAGCGCTCGCGACGGTTGACCCACGTTCACGTCCGCTCGCTCGTGCCCGGACTCGCGGCGCTCGAGCGAGAGCCGCACCTTAAGGTGGTCCACTTTGACGAGGCGCTCCGGGCGCTCGGGTTCGATCTCGCGATGAGCGGACGGGTCGAAGGGTTCAATCCCGCCGTCCACCAAGAGCTCCTGGCACTCCTCGCGTACCCCTACGCCCATCCCCACTACGCGTTTTTGAACCAGCTTCTGAAACGCCGGGCGAAGTGGCTCATCCCGCACCCCAACGAGTCGTAATATTTTCTCATGGCTTCCGTGAAATCGTCAGAACATAAGATATTCCTTGAGCGAAGCGATTCCGTCGAAGCGGCGGCGCAGGCGGTCATCGCCGCCGCCGCGCCTCGGGTGGTTGTCAATATCCCCAAAGGATCGCCGTTCGCCGTCTCCGCTCTCCCGTTCTATACGTTGCAACGGGAAGCACGCACCGCGGGAAAGGAGCTTGAGGTTGAGTCGGTCGACGATCGCGTGCTCGAATTTGCATCGCGTGCCGGCATCAAAGCGTCGAACCCCATACTCCGCACGCGCGACCGCGCCGTTTCCGACATTGTTATTCGCAACCGCCCTCCGCGACGGGTGACCCCCACGACCGTTCCGCCCGCCCCGCCGCCGGAACCGCCTGCCTATAAAACAGCGGGCGCGCGCCGCGCCCGCGCGGCAGTTCCAGTCCGTGAGTCTGCGGTACCTCATTCGTCGCCTCCTCCGTCCCCCACGGCAGCAACGTTTCAAGAGCTTCCCCCGAAGCGTTCATACCGCCCGTTCTTCATTGGGGGAGGCGTTGTCGCCGCGCTCGGTCTTCTCTGGTGGCTTCTCACGTACGTTTTTTCGTCGGCGGCGGTGACCGTAACGCTCAAAAAAACCGAGGTGCCGTTTGACGTCGTGGTGGAGGTGAGCGATGACGCGACGAAAGTTGCCACAACGACCGCCGGTTCGATTATCGTACCGGGGATCCTTTTAAATGACCGCCGAAACCTTGAGCTGGAGTTCCCCGCGACTGCCCGCGAAAAAATCGAAACGAGAGCGGGGGGACGCCTCAGTGTTTCAAATCGATTCAGTTCCACCCCGCAGGTGCTGGTCGCGAACACGCGATTCGAGTCTCCGGGGGGGAAGATATTTCGCTTGAACCAGCGAACGACCATCCCCGGAGCCACGATCGTCGGCGGGCAGATTGCCCCCTCGACTATTGAGGTTGCGGTCACTGCCGATGCACCGGGCGTGGAGTACAATGTCGGAGCGGGTGCCGGCTGGCACATTCCCGGATTTTCGGGGACGCCCAAATACGATGCGTTCGTCGTTGAAGCAAAAACGCCGCTCTCCGGCGGTTTCGTCGGCGAGCGAATCGTGCCGTCCGCCGAGGACACAGCCTCGGCGCGCACTCAGATTGAAACGGCGCTCAAGGACGCGCTCGAGAGCCAAATGCTCGTGGTTCGCACCGAATCATACCAGCTCCTTCCCGGAGCGACGAGTTTCGTCCTGGTGCGGCAGGAGATCACCCCCGGCGCCTCTTCGTTGGGAACATTCCGGATGTTCGCGGAGGCCGAGATGCGCCAGTTGCTGTTTAACGAACAGATGCTCCGCGAAGCGTTGGCCGCCCGCGCGGGGCGTGGCACGGAATTCGCCGTTCCCACCGTCCATGATCTTTTCCTCACGTACGGGAACGCCCGGGTCGACCTCGTCCGCGGGGAGATGTCGTTCCCCCTTTCGGGCGTCGCCGTGTTTAAAGAGGGGGTCGACGACGGGCGCGTGAAGCGCGAGATCCTCGGGAAGAACCGGAATGAGATCCAGTACGTCGTTAACCGCATCCCCGGGGTGTCTCGGATTGACGTCGTGCTGAGGCCTCTCTGGGTGAAATGGCTCCGCCGCGTTCCCCGGGATCTCGACCGGGTGACGGTGGAATTCGAGTGATGCCGCTTGACATCGTTGCGGGTGGCTCCATATAATTGAAGTCCCCTAACGCTCAAGGGACATTCGGTAAATGACACCTGATTCACGAGTCGTTCGCGTCGAAGGGACGGTTGAGGAGGCGTTGCCGGGACTGCTTTTTCGTATTCGGCTTGAGGTAGAAGGACGGGACGTTCTCGCACACCTAGGCGGAAGGCTTAAACTGAACCGCATCCGTGTGATCCCGGGTGATCGGGTCGTCGTAGAAATGACCCCGTATGATACCGAGCGGGGTCGCATTGTACGGCGATTGTAGGGTAGTGCGAATCCCGTTAGAAATTTACGCGGGATTCGTAAGTGAGCAATGAGTATGATTTTGAAAACAGTCGTACACAACAGGTGGGGAGCGCGAGTAAATTTCTAACGGGATGAAAGTGCGCGCATCAGTTAAAAAAATTTGTACGAAGTGTAAAACCGTCCGTCGTCGCGGACGGGTCTATGTCATTTGTGTCAATAAGAAACACAAGCAGCGGCAGGGATGAAGTTTGGTTGAAAAATCCAAGCTGAAAACGTAGGATTTTTCAGCACCAAACGAAATCCCGCCCCCGTGTTACGTTCCAGAATGTCTCCCATCAGCGGTATGAATCTTCAATTTCAATCGAGTAATCACAAAGGTCCCGTTAATAAAACTGGGGCGGGCCGTTCAGGCCCTGAGAGCCTTCAGGCTCGAAAGAGGTGTTTGTTTTCTAACCTCGCTTCGCTCGGAGAAAACTAAACACATGAGAATCGTTGGCGTCAACATACCGGACAACAAGTACACACCCGTCGCGCTCACCTATCTCTACGGGGTGGGTCTCGCGCGCGCCCGGGCAATGGTTGCTGCCACCGGCATTGATCCGATGAAACGGGCGAAGGATCTCACGCCGGAGGAGGTCACGAAGATCCAGGCGTTCCTCGAGAAGCGCTACAAAGTCGAGGGCGAGTTGCGCCAGATCGTCCGGCAGAATATCACCCGCTTGAAGGATATCAAGGCATACCGCGGCATTCGCCATCTTCGCCGACTCCCTGTTCGCGGACAGCGAACGAAAACCAACTCGCGCACCATTCGAGGAAATGTCCGGAAAACCGCGGGGAGCGGCAAGCGTAAGGTGGAACTGAAGTAATGGCTTTGTGAAAATATTCGAGTTGAAAACGATGAACATTTTCGAACAAAACCTTACCCTGCGCCAGTGTTACGTTCCAGAAGGTAGAATCACTAGCGGTATGAAGATTCCATTTGAACAACAGAATCGTCACAGTCTCCAGCGTAACACTGGTGCGGGCCGTTCAGGCTCTGAGAGCCTTCAGGCTCGAAAGAGGTGCTCGTCGTTAACGCCTCGCTTTGCGTGTCGAACGGCACAGTCGCTCGGGTAACGTCGGCATGGGAAAAAAGAAAGTCATCAAAAAGAGCCAAGAAGAGCTCATTAAAGAATCGGAGACGGTGGAGAGCACCGCCGCGAAGAAGGCGAGCGAACAAGCGGTCCGCCACCGCATCGAGAGCGGACGTATTTACATCAGTGCCTCATACAATAACACGATGGTGACGGTCACCGACGACAAGGGCGGCGTGGTCGCGTGGATGACCGCCGGCTCGATCGGATTTTCGGGCCCGAAGAAAGCGACCCCGTTCGCCGCGTCGAAGGTCGCCGAGGCGATTGCAGAGAAGGTGAAACGATCCGGCCCGGTGAATGTCGAGCTCTACGTGCGCGGCATCGGACGGGGGAGGGATTCCGCGATCCGAACGCTCGCGACGAGGGGGTTCAATATTACCGGCATCAAGGATGTTACCCCCATTCCCCACAACGGTCCCCGTCCGCGAAAGATCAGGCGCGTCTAACGGATCATGAGAAGCGTCAAAGAAAAAACCGAGCGGGCGTTGGGAGTCAAACTGTTTCTCAAAGCGGATCGTTGCAATTCGCCGAAATGCGTCATGATACGCCGCCCCTACCGTCCGGGGCAGCATGGAGAGCGACGGATGAACAAGACCGAGTACGGAAAACAGCTCCAAGAAAAACAGAAAGTACAGATTTACTTCGGCTTGAACAACAAGCAAATGCGCCGCCTTTTCTCGGTCCCGTCGCCGGAGAAGATCCGGAGCACTCTTGAACACCGCCTCGACCAGGTGGTCTATGCGCTCGGATTCGGGCGATCGCCACGGGTTTCACGACAGCTGATCTCGCACGGCCATATACTTGTGAATGGGCGGCGGGTGACAGTTTCCTCTTGCTCTGTTAGAATAGGTGATGTCATTTCGATTCGCCCGGAGTCGAAAGGGCTCAAGGTGTTTGAAGACCTCACGGTGCGTTTGAAACAGCACGAGCCACCCGCGTGGCTCGCGCGCGATGCGAGCGAATACTCGGGGCGATGCACCGCCGCGTCGACGTCACACCACACGACGTTCCCCTTTGATATCACCGTCGTTGGTCAGTTCTATGCGCGCTAGCGCACTCACCTAGGCTATGAAATATTCACACCTCAGCGAGACGGTCGTCGTCAAAAAGGTCAAAGAAGAAGGGCACCTCGGCGTGTTCCATGTGGAAGGTCTCTACACGGGATACGGCAGCACGATCGGGAACACCTTGCGCAGGACGCTCTTGTCCTCGCTCCCGGGCGCGGCGATCACGCAGATAAAGATCAAAGGGATTGATCATGAATTCTCGACGCTTCCGGGAATGGTAGAGGATATCGTCGAGTTCACGCTGAACCTGAAGCAGGTCCGGTTCCATTTTTTTGCCGAAGAGCCGCAGGTGCTGACGCTCAAGGTGAAGGGCGAGCGCGAGGTGAAAGCCGGCGACATCCAATCAACGCCGATGGCGAGGGTGCTGAATCCCGAGGTGCACCTCGCGACGCTTTCCAAGAAAGGGGCCGAGCTCGATATGGAGCTCACCATCGAGAAAGGGCTCGGATACGTGCCGGCAGAGGCCCGGCGTCTGGAGCGGCTTCCGGTGGGAACGATCGTGATCGACGCGATCTTTTCTCCGATTGTTCGAGTCGCTTTCTCGGTCGAGAATATGCGCGTCGGCGATCGAACCAACTACAATCGGCTCTCGGTCGAGATCGAGACGGACGGATCCATCACGCCATCGGAAGCTTTTCACAAGGCGGGAAACATTTTACGGGACCACTTTGATAAAGTTGCTTCTATTGATGTCACAAAGACGGAGGTTCTGACGAGGGGTATGGGACCGGCGACCAAGCGTAGCAAGAAAAAATAAAAGCTCTGTTCAAAATCCCGAGACAAAATCAACGGGATTTTGAGTACCGCCAGGATAACGTCGGCGTATGCGACACCTGAACAAAGGGAGAAAATTCGGACGAAAACGGGGACCTCGAGCGCTCTTTCGAGCGGCTCTCGTAAGCAACCTCATCCGCCACGGCAAGATCACGACGACCGAGGCGCGGGCGAAAGAGATCCGCCCTCTGGTCGAACGGCTGGTCTCGTACGGCAAACGACAGAATGTCGCCGCACTCCGCATGCTCATGCAAAAACTCCCGAAGGAGGTCGCGTATAAGCTCTACCACGAGGTCGCTCCGCGCTACGCACGCCGGGCGGGAGGGTACACTCGGATTGTGAAGCGGGCGCGGGCTCGCCAGCACGACGCGGCACGGATGGCGGTCATCGAATTCGTGTAAGGGCTTGGTTGAAAAATCCAAGCGGAACGCGTAGGATTTTTCAGTACCAAACCTTACCCCTCCCCCGTTTTACGCTCCAGAATGTATTACCCGCCAACGGTATGAAAAATACATCCCTACCGAATAGTCACAAGGGTCTCCGGTGTAAAACGGGGGAGGAGTGCTCGTCGTTATGACCTCGCTCCGCTCGGATAACGTCGGCATGCAGCATATCATTGACGCAACACATAAGACGGTCGGGCGACTTGCCACGCAGATCGCGACCATTCTCCAGGGAAAGCACCGGCCGGACTATCATCCACGCCTTCCGGGAACCGACACCGTCCGGGTGAAAAATGTGTCGCAGCTTTCGATCTCAACGAAGAAACTCACGCAGAAGAAGTATTACCGCCACTCGGGGCCGCTCGGGCACCTCAAGGAGCGAAAATTAAAAGACGTGTTCGCGCGAAAACCGGCGTGGGTGCTCCGACACGCGGTGGGGCTTATGCTGCCGAAGAATCGGCTCCGCGCGCCACGCTTGCGCCGTCTCGTAATCGAATAACCCCCTATGCCAGCATCCCGTCACTCTACTGCAGAAAAAAAGCATCCGACGACCGAAAAGGTAAAGCGTCCTGCCCGCCTGGCGGCAGTACGCCGCCCTCGGTATGTTGAAGCGGTCGGGCGTCGCAAGACCGCCGTGGTCCGCGTTCGCATGTGGAAAGCGGACGCCGGCGTTCCTGCGGGGGTAACGGTGAACGGACGGAAGCTCGCGTCGTATTTTCCGCTCTTGCGCCAGCGTCTTACCGTAACTGCTCCACTTTCCGCTCTCGGGGCAGATGAAAAACAGTACGCCGTGAGCGCCCTGGCGCGGGGAGGGGGGCTCAGCGCGCAGGCGGAGGCGCTCTGCCTCGGTATCGCCCGGGCGCTCATTACGTTCGATGCAACGTCGCGAAGCAGGTTGAAGTCATTGGGATACTTGAAGCGCGATCCTCGGATGGTCGAACGGAAGAAGTTCGGTTCCCGCAAGGCCCGGAGACCCCAGCAATGGAGGAAGCGTTAACTTCCAGAATTACTGGGGGATAGGGGCTGCCCCGCCGCGGCGGGGTGTGTCGGAGGTTATTCAGAACCCACGGTTCCGAAGGAGCGAAGCGACGCGCAGTGGCGGAAACGGTAGTTTCCGCGCGCGGAATGCGGACCCCACGAAATTACCGCGCGCAAAGCCCCTCCGGGGGCTTTTTTGCTTACTCACCGAGGTCGACGGCGACGAGGTCACCGCCTCGGTCGAGGACAAAAACGGTGTTGTCCACCGCGAATTGAATGACGTTCGTCGCAATGGTGTGCGCGTGTTGCGGTGCGCGGGCATCGGCTTCGATAGCGGTGAGCGAGCCGCCGCTTAAGGCGATGAGCTGGTTTGCGAATCCCTTGAACCAGGCGAGTGTGTCCGTTGAGGAGGCGAGCATCGTCGAAAATCGGATCCGTGCGCCCGGTTGTTCTCGGGTGTCGCTCGTCATGGCGCCAAGGAAGAAGAGCTCTACCGCACCGCCGCGGAGTGCGAGCGCGAGCCGTTTCTCCTCGGGGGATAAGGCGAACGTTTCCACCTCGCGGGCGATGAGGGTGAGACTTCGATCGGTTCGATTCAACATATACAAGGCCCCACTGTCGGTCACGATAAGCGCGAAGCTTCCGTCCGCCGTTCCCGCGATGCTGCGCACTCTCTCCGAGGTATCGATCGAGGTGGTTGATACGGTCCTCGTGATGGTGTGGTATGCCCAGAACGTGCCGTTTCCGGCGGCAAGCACCTCGTTTCCAACAGCCGCTGACGCGGTGATTAAGGGAGCGTCGAGGAGGCGTTCAAGCTCGATGCGGCGCATGTCGAGTACGTAGAGCGCCGTCTGGGTCTGTACCACGAGCTTCTGCTCGCTGAACGGATGCCAGTCGAGCGCCTCGATCGTCGTCGACGACCGCTGGACCCCGAGGAGCCGCGCGTGGAGCGAATTAAAGAGTTCGTTGATGTTCAGCGCACCTTCGGGATGGTTCAAATCGACCCAGAAAAAGCTCCCCCGGTCGGTGGTGACCACGAAGGGCGAGGTGGCGTCGCTCAATACCACCTCATTTCCCCGGAGCGTTCGGTCGCTTACGTGGAGGGTGCTTGATGCGTCTCGGGTGATGAATCCCGCGTCCGTCAGCCAAAATGCCGAGTTGTTGCGGAGTAACGTCGTTTGTTCGGGAGCGTGCGGCCACAGTTGCACGGCGCTCGCCGCGGTCACTTCACCCGGTTTCACCTCGAGGTTTTTTGTCCAGGTCGTGTACCCCGGTTTCGTGATTGAGACGGTGTAGTGTCCCGGCACGAGAGCGGGGATGAGCGTCCCGCCGAGGAAACTTCCCGCCTTTTTTTCATGGATACGGCCGTTCACCGTGATCGTCGCATCGGAAGGCTCCGTTTTGATGAAGATGCCCCCCGTTTGTACCAGGGTGAGTTGGAGGAAGTCGGGAACGAGTCCCCGCACGGTGAGGATAAGAGAGAACCCGAGGATCACGAAAATCGCCGCGAAGCCGTAGAACAGGTATTTCCGCGTCCGTACCGTCATAGGTCCCCTTAACGGTATCGTATTCTGGTCGTTCCGCAAGTCAGCAGTCGCTTCAGCCGCGCGCGTCCGGAGAGAACAAGGGAGGCGTGTAGCGCGTTGCCGCTTCGCTTGAAATTGGCATTGGTGCAGGGTAGAGTGAGGGTGCAAAGCGGTATGTTTATTCGGAAGATTGGCATCGACCTTGGAACGACGAACACGCTCGTGTTCCTTCCCGACCGCGGCATCGTCATCAACGAGCCGACGGTGGTTGCGCTCCGAAAACCGGACAATACGGTTCTCGCGGTGGGCGCCGAGGCGAAAGAGATGGTGGGGCGTACTCCCGACGACATCGTGACCTACCGGCCCCTCAAAGACGGGGTCATCGCGGAGTATTACATCACGCGCGCCATGCTCAAGTATTTCATCTCGAAGAGCGTCGGCGCATTCAACATCGTGCGTCCCGAGGTGGTCATCTCAGTGCCGGCGGGGATCACCTCGACCGAGTATCGGGCGGTGATGAACGCGGCGAAAGAAGCGGGCGCCAAGGAAGTGTACCTCGTGAAGGAGCCGCTCCTCGCTTCTTTGGGCGCTGGCATCCCGATCAACTCGGCCGAGGGGAATATGGTAGTGAACATCGGCGGCGGGACGACCGAGGTCGCCGTCATCTCGCTCGGAGGCATTGTGACGTGGTCCAGTCTCCGGGTCGCCGGCAACCGTTTTGACCACTCCATTGCTGACTTTATTCGGAAAAAGTATGGGTTAGCAATCGGCGAAACGACCGCGGAGAACATAAAGATACACGTGGGAACTGCTCTCCCGAATCGAAACAAGCTGGAGATGAAAATCCGGGGGCGTGACCTCCCCTCTGGCCTTCCTCGGGATCTCGTTATTAGCTCGAACGAGGTGGCGGAAGCGGTCAATCCGCACCTTTCCGACATCATGGGGTCGGTGCAATCGGTGTTCAATGTCACGCCGCCCGAACTTGCCGCCGACATCATGGAAAAGGGGATCGTTCTCTCAGGAGGGAGCGCCCAGCTTCGTGACATCCAGGAATTTTTCCGCCGCTCGCTCGGGGTTTCTGCGTATGTCGCCGAAGACGCCATCTTGTGCGTTGCTAAAGGTACCGCGACCATTTTGAACCATCTCGATGTCTACAAGCGGACACTCCTCGCCAAAAAGTAATCGCCACGCCCAGGCTATGCCCACCCGCCTCATCGGTCACGATGAGCGGATGCGTTCATTCACCCGCCTCGCCGCAGGCGATGTTCTCTCGCACGCGTACCTCTTTTTCGGCGACCGCGGGGTCGGTAAGTGCACCTTCGCCCAGGCGTTCGCCGCGTTCCTTGAGCGGGGCACCTTCGCGCCCGACGAGGCGGCATTACTCGATGCGACCGTTCTTTCGCCGAACGAACGGGGGACAATCGGCATCGATGTCGTTCGTGAGCTCCGGCATTTTTTGTCACAGACGCCGGTGGTTTCCCGTCGGCGTACGGCGATCATCGACGACGCCGAGTCGTTGACCGACGATGCACAGGGTGCGCTTTTGAAGATCGTCGAAGAACCGCCCCCGCACAGCCTCATCATATTCGTGGCGTTCGATCCCGCGGCGCTGCTTCCGCCGCTTCGATCGCGCCTCGCCGCAGTCTACTTTCCGCGGCTCTCGCGCTCGCTTTTGACACATGCGCTCGTTGACGTCTGGAAGGTGGCGCCCGCGCGTGCGGCGGCAGTTGCACCGCAGTCATTCGGGCGGATCGGGAGGGCGCTGCAGCTTGTTCTCGCTGCCCGCAAGAAACCAAGCGTACACACGCTTGCCGAAGAGCTCGAGATGTCGATCCTTGCGCTCAGGGCTACTGACCGCGTCGCGAATGCGAGGAATATCGGAGCGCTTCTCACACGTGCCGCCCTCGTCAGGCGATATAATGTGAATGAACCGCTCCAGCGGAAGGCCGCCCACGTGTTCGCCGGCCGGTAACCCCCTTTTTCTATGGATATTCTCGAAACGCTCACCCGCGATCTCACCCGTGTTCTTGACGATCTAAAACGCGAGCTTGCCGGCATCAGGACGAATCGGCCGTCGGCCGCACTCGTGGAAGATCTCAAGGTTTCCTACTACAACGAACTACTCCCTTTGAAGCAGGTTGCGTCGATTGGGGTAACGCCGCCGCGCGACATTGTCATCCAGGTATGGGACGTACAGGCGGTCGCGGGGGTTGTGAAAGCGATTGAGTCGTCGCCGCTTGGGCTCGCCGCGACCGCCGACGGCACGGTCATCCGGGTGCGGTTGCCCGAACTCTCAACCGAACGCCGGGATGAGCTCTCGAAATTCGTGAAACGGGTCGCCGAAGAACACCGCATCCGTCTCCGACAGACACGCGACGAAGCGAACAAGCGCATTCAAAAATCATCCGAAGAGGGGACCATCACCGAGGACCAGAAGTTCACCCTCAAGGAATCCGTCCAGGAAGAGATTGACCGCGTGAACGCCGACATCGATTCACTCGTGGAGCAGAAATTAAAGGATATCAGGACATAACACCCTCCCTCCCATGACGATTCTTCTCATCATTATCGGGCTCGCGCTCATCATTTTAGTGCATGAAGCGGGGCACTTTCTCGCCGCGCGGCTCATGGGGATCAGGGTTTTGGAGTTTGGTTTCGGATTCCCCCCGCGACTCTGGTCGCGTGAGGTAGGGGGGACGCTTATATCCCTGAACGCGCTGCCGTTCGGAGGATTTGTCCGCCTCTACGGAGAAGACGCCGCCGCAGAGGACAACCGGGGGCGGGCGTTTGTGCATCAGCCGTTCGGGAAGAAGGCGGTGACGCTCCTTGCGGGGGTGTTCATGAACGTCCTCTTCGGGTGGCTGATGTTCTCGCTCGTCTTTTCGCTCGGGATTCCCGAACACCTCCTCCTCGCGGGCGTCTCCCCTGATTCTCCAGCCGCGGCGGCAGGACTAATGCCTGGCGACGTCGTTTTTGAGGCGGCAATCGGACCGCGTGTGCTCACCGATCCCGTGCGGAGTGGCGAACTCATCGCGGCAGTGAAGGAGTACAAAGGGCAGCCGGTGCAGCTCGTGATACGAGGAGAAGAGGGGATGAGGACCGTTTCGCTCGTCGGCCGCACTAACCCGCCGCCCGGAGAGGGCCCGCTCGGTGTTGAATTATCCGAGATTGGGTTTGCGGCGCTCTCACTCTTCCCGGCGGTTCGCGAGGGATTTCGGGCGACCGTGGAGGCGCTCGCGGGTGTCACCGCGGGTTTTTGGGAACTCGTCACGAGCGTGTTCACAAGGCCGGAAATCCTTCAATCGGTGGCGGGTCCGGTCGGGATCGTTAACGTCGCGCTCCAAGCCGGGTCGCTCGGCACGGTGTACCTCATCCAACTTCTCGCGCTCATTTCATTGAACCTTGCGGTGTTGAATCTCATCCCATTCCCTGCGCTCGATGGGGGACGATTCATCCTTGCGCTCCTTGAGCGGGCGAGAGGCATCGCAGTTCCTTCCCGGATCCAAATTGCGGTAAACGCCGTCGGCATTGTCGCGCTCATGATCCTCATGGTAGTGGTGACCATCCAAGACATCGGGCGGATTGTGCGGTAGACTATATTCGTTCCCATGCGCCAATCAACCCTCTTTTTAAAGACTCAAAAGGAATCTCCGAAAGACGAGGCATCCGTGAATGCCGACCTTTTGATCCGCGGCAACTTCGTTCATAAGCTCATGGCGGGGGTGTACTCGTACCTTCCCCTCGGGTTTCGCGTCCGTGAAAAGGTGATGCGGATCGTCCGCGCGGAGATGGATCCCCACGCCGCGGAACTCCTGATGCCGGCGCTCCATCCGCGCTCTGTGTGGGATGCGACGGGGCGATGGGGCGACATGGCGAAGATCATGTACCAGTTCAAGGATGGCTCGGGGAAGGAGTTCGGGCTCGGTACGACGCACGAGGAGATCGTCGCTCTAATCGCGACGCAGGTTATCTCGTCCTACGCCGATTTGCCGCTCGGCGTGTATCAGATTCAGACGAAATTCCGCAACGAACCGCGGGCAAAATCGGGGCTTCTCCGCGGCCGTGAATTCACCATGAAGGACCTCTACAGTTTCCACGCGACGAAGGAATCCCTCGATGAATACTACGAAACGATGAAGAAGGCATACCTCGCGGTGTTTTCCCGATGCGAACTCAAGGCGTTCGTGACTGAGGCGTCCGGCGGTGATTTCTCGAAAGAGCATTCGCATGAATTCATGGTGGAAACGCCGGCGGGTGAGGACGAAATCATGCTCTGCCGGCTCTGCGGGTACGCCGAGAATAAGGAGATTGCGAGTGGAAAGTCGGGCGCGCGATGCGGAAAGTGCGGAGAGGGCGTCCTCGAGTTCGTCACCGCCATTGAGGTCGGAAACATTTTCAAGCTCGGGACGCGTTTCTCGGAGGCCGTCAATTTGAATTTCAAGGATCGGGAAGGGAAAACCCACCCCGTCATCATGGCGTCATACGGTATCGGTATCGAGCGCTTGATCGGGACCATTGTCGAGGTGCATCATGACGAGAAGGGTATCGTGTGGCCCCGCGCGGTCGCGCCGATGCAGGTGCACCATCTCCGGCTCGGCGACTCAGCGCCGGTCAGAAAAGCGGCCGAAACGCTTTACGCGAAACTCGAGAGAGAGGGGATTGAAGCACTCTTCGATGATCGGGCTGGCGTTTCTTCGGGGGAGAAATTGGTAGGTGCAGACCTCCTGGGAATTCCTCACCGGTTCGTGGTGAGCGAGAAGACGCTGGTGCAGGAGAAGATCGAGGTGAAACGCCGGTCGGAACATTCCGCATCGCTCATGAAAACCGCGGACGCGATCGCACACGTCTCAAAACACGTATGAGACCCGTCATCAAAAAACTCATCGGCATCGATCTCGGTACGGACGCGGCGCGCATTTACCTCAGGGGGACCGGCGTGGTGGTGAATGAGCCGTCGATCATCGCGTTCAACAATCGGACGAATCGCGTCATCGCGGTCGGCCTTGATGCAAAACGCATGCTTTCCCGGACGCCTGCGCACATCACCGCGCTCCGCCCGATGAGCCACGGCGTGATCGCCGATTTCGATATGGCGAAAGAACTGCTCCAGCGTCTCCTGAAACGCGAACGCCTACCGTGGTCATGGACGACGCACACGATTGTGAGCGTCCCGACGAACCTGACCGAAGTGGAACGTAAATCGGTTGAAGACCTTCTCCGTGAGGTGGGAGCGAGCCGTGTGTACCTCATCGAACAGCCGCTTGCAGCGGCGCTCGGGAGCCATCTCGACATTAACCAGCCGACGGCGTACCTGATCGTGGACATCGGGGCCGGCGCGTCCGACATGGCGATTATCTCGATGAACGGCATCGTGATCTCCCAGCGCCTCAAGATCGCCGGTGATTACCTGAACAGTGAGATCATTAAGGCGGTGCGTGAGGAGCTCAAACTCGCGGTCGGTGAGCCGACCGCGGATGAGATTAAAGTGGGCGTTGGCTCGGCGCTCGCGGGCGGTGAACGTCTCGAAATTGTGGTGCGCGGGCGCGACATTAGCAGCGGTCTTCCCCGCGAGGTGCCGGTGAAAGACGCGCAAGTTCGGCTCTGGCTCGCGCGGCCGCTCAAACTTATCATAGAGGCACTGAAAGATTTGATCGAAAACGCACCGCCGGAGCTGGTCGGCGACATCTACAAGAATGGTATGTATTTCTGCGGGGGAGGAAGCCTGCTTCGAGGGATTGACCAGTTGGCACAGAAGGAAATTGGCGTGGCAGTGAAGGTCGTTGAAGAGCCGCTCACGTGCGTGGTGCGCGGCACGGGTATGGTATGCGAAAAGTTTGAAGAGTACGAACCGCTCCTGAACCACTTCGGCACCCTTCAACTAGTCGATGTGCGGTGACCGGTTTACACCGTACCTTCTATGAAATCATTGCGGCTCGTTCTTGGATTCGCCGCTGTTCTCGGGGCGCTCGCATTGTTGCTCGTGTATCATCTTGAGTTCGGTGATGTGTTCCGCGGCGTTCGGAGAATGGGAAGCGTTCTGTTCAGCTCCCGTTTCTCATATGAATCTGTTGAAGCACTCCAGGCTGAAAATGCGCGCCTGCGCGCCGCGGTGGCATTGCTCGAGGGAGCAGACAGTGCGCCGACCTCGTTTGAGGAACCGCTCCGGAGAGCGCGTCTTTACTCGCGGTACCCTTTCAACGATCGTGAGCGGCTAATGATCGGTCTTGGCACCCGTGAGGGGGTACGGGAAGGTATGGCAGTCTTTGCGTACGAAAGCGTTCTCCTCGGTACGGTAGTGAAGGCAGGACGGATGCGGGCGGAGGTGCAGACCGTATTCGATCCGGGATTCAAATCAAGCGTGGTGGTCGGTCAATCGAGGACTAAAGCGGTGCTCGTCGGAGGCACCCCGCCGCGTCTCACACTCATCCCGCAGGACGCGTCACTCGCCCCCGGTGATTCGGTATTGAGCATCTCCCCCGAATTTCCGATGGGGATGTTGTGGGGAATCGTGGAGTCGGTCGACCGTGAACAATCGGATACGTGGCAGACCGCGCGGCTCTCCGTGCCATACCGCGCGGAGACGCTCGAGTGGATTTTGCTCGGCGATGAGATCGCGTTTGACGAGGAATCATAGTATTGGGTATGCGCACCGCTGTCCATCTTGCACTTGCTACTGCCGCGCTCACCCTCGTTTTCTTTTTTCAGGAGGAACAACTCCTCACGATCGGAGGGGTGACCCCAAACCTCATTGCGGTGTTCCTTATCATCACGACGTTTCGCGCCGCGCCCGCGTGGTTTAGCGTGTGTCTTAGCGCCGCGCTCATCGTGACCGCGTTTCTCTGGACCCCCTTCTGGATTGTGCCGGTGATGGTCTTAGTGATCGTGGTATTTTCCCTTCGGTTTCTCAGGCGACTTCTCACCGGAAACCGTACCGTTGATGTAATAGGAGCGTTCTTTTTTGTGCCGCTCGTGGCTGCCGCGATCACGGCAGCCCTCTCACGGGCGCCGTTCCCCCTCGTCCCGATCGCGGGGGAGGCGGTGATGACGGCGCTTTTCGGGACTGCCACATGGCTTGTGGTGTGTCGAGTCGCCGATCGCTAATCTCACGCCCTGTGAACCGACACGAACTCGATCTTGAAGATATCTTGACCGACAAGGTGGTCGAGGAGGATATCGTTGAGGTTCCCCTGACCGACCGGCTCTTCCGCGTCCTCTTTGTGATCTCCCTTGTGGTGGTCGTCGCCATTTTTACCCGTGTGGTCTATTTCAATGTGGTTCAGGGAGACGGATACCGCGCGCAGGCACTCGCTAATATGAGTGACATCACTATCGAACCCGCCCCGCGGGGAGCCGTTCTCGACCGCACCGGTGTCCCGCTCGTGCGAAACGAACCCTCCCTTAATGTGTTTCTCATTCCCTACCTGTTGCCGCCGGATCCAGAGAAACGGGATGCGGTGGTGGAACGGGTGAGCGAGTTCCTCTCGCTCGATTCCGTGGAGCTCCGCGATCGCCTTGCGCTGAAACGGTGGGGACCAACCGACAAACTTTTTCTCGCGAACAATCTTTCGCAGGCCGCAATAGTCGACGTCTCCGCAGCGGTACTTCCCGGCGTGAGCGTAGAACCGGCATTCCAGCGGGTCCCGGAGGTTCCATTCGCATTCTCGCATCTCATCGGGTACGCCGGCCTCGTAAATGAAGACGACCTCGCGCGGGACGGGACGCTCTCGGTGGAAGATGAGATCGGCCGGGCAGGGATTGAAGCATCGTACGATCGTTACCTCCGCGGGACGGACGGCGAGATGGTCACGTTCCGTGATGCGCGCGGCGAGCCACAAGGAGCACGGCCGCGTCGGGTGGCGGTTCCCGGAAACACCGTCAGGACGTTCATTGATGCCGAGCTCCAGGAGTTTATATACCGTCGCCTCCGTGAAGCGCTTATCGAGCTCGGTCGAACGACTGGTGTTGCGATCGCGATGGACCCGCGCAGCGGCGAGATACTCGCGCTCGTGAATCTCCCCTCATTTGACACTACGGAGGTCGCGGAAGCCCTTGGGGACCCTACGGAACCGCTGTTCAACCGAGGAGTGAGCGGTCTCTATAACCCCGGCTCGACCATCAAACCGCTCGTGGCGCTCGCCGCACTCGTGGAGGGTGTCATCGATCCATTCACCGCACTCTTTTCACAAGGGTTCATCGAGGTGCCAAACCCTTATTTCCCCGACCAGCCGAGTCGGTTCCTCGATTGGAAGCCGCATGGATGGGTTAATGTGCGGAGCGCTCTTGCCCGATCGTCAAACGTGTATTTTTACGAGGTCGGCGGGGGGTTCGAAAAACAGCGCGGGGTGGGTATCGAGCGGCTGAAACAATGGTGGAAACGGTTCCTCTTTGACCAGCCGACCGGGATCGATCTGGTGGAAGATACCGCGGGATTTCTCCCCGACCCGCAGTGGAAAGAGGACACGACCGGGGAACCCTGGCGCCTCGGTGACACCTATAACGTATCCATCGGTCAGGGAGACCTGCTCGTCACCCCGCTCCGCCTTCTCACCTACATGGGTGCGATCGCGAATGGCGGGGTCATGTATGTACCGAGGGTTGTTGATGTCGTTACCGACGCATCAGGGGCGGTGGTGCTCCGTAACAACCCGCGGGTTGCCGCCGATCTCGCCGGGGATGTCCGCAGCGCGTTGCCGCACGTGCTCGAGGGGGTACGTGACGTGGTGCGGCAGCCGTACGGCTCGGCGTACGCCACGCTCCACGATCTCCCTATCCCGGTATCTGGAAAAACCGGTACCGCGCAGATCGAGTCGAATCAAAAGACAAACGCTTTCTTCGTCGGATTTGCGCCCTCCGATCGTCCGACCATTGCACTCCTGATCCTCGTGGAAAACTCGCTTGAGGGGAGTCTGAACACGTTGCCGGTAGCCCGCGATATCTTTCTGTGGTACCATAAGAATCGTTTCAGTGTGGCGCAGGAACATTCGACGCCATGAGTCCCGTTAGAAAGGTAGAGGAGGTTCATAAGAAGTTGATGGATTTGGGAATGGAAAATAGTCGTGTACAAAAGAACGAGAACGCGAATAAATTTCTAACGGGATGAACAAATCGTATTTGACCCAGGATCGCTACGACGAGATTGTCCGCGAGCTCGACGAGCTAAAGACCGCCGGTCGCCGGAGCGTTGCGGAACATTTGAAGCAGGCAAAAGACCTTGGCGATCTCTCGGAGAATTTTGATTACCAGGAAGCACGAGAGCAGCAATCACGGCTTGAGCGGCGTATCCTCGAGCTCGAGGAGCTCATCCGCCATTCGGTCATCATCAAACAAGCCGCTGGAACCGATTCGGTTCGTGTCGGATCGGTGGTGACACTCAAACGTGATCGCACTCAGCTCCAATACTCAATTACCGGTTCCAATGAATCGAATCCGTCAGAACGGAAGATCTCGAATGAGTCACCGCTCGGGAGAGCACTCCTTGGCAAACGGGTCGGTGACGAGGTCCGCGTCGCCACGCCGAAAGGCGAACAGGCGTATGTTATCTTGAGGATAGAGTAGGCTAGAGTCGTTATATCCCATGTTGGACGATCTCCGCGCGGAGCGTGTCAAGAAACTCATTACGTGCCAGAAGCGGGCGAATCCGTATCCCGCGACGGTCCGGCGTGATTCAACAATTGGCGATCTCCTCGCTCGATTTCCCGAATTTGAGGCGAGTAAGCGGGAATGTTTCATGACAGGGCGGCTCACCGGTTGGCGCGACCAGGGAAAAATCGCGTTCGGCGATCTCGAGGATGAGAGTGGAAAACTGCAGATCGTTCTTGATGAGAAGGAAACAGAGCAGTTTAATTTTTTCAAGGAGGTGATCGACGTCGGCGACTTTGTCGAAGCGGGCGGAATCGTGCTCACGACGAAGCGCGGTGAGCGGAGTCTCGCCGCCCGGCATATCCGCGTCATCACGAAAAGTCTCCGGCCGTTGCCTGTTACCTGGTACGGCCTGGATAATGTTGAGGAGCGTCTTCGCAAGCGCTACCTCGATGCGCTCACACACCCCGAGGTCCGCGAACTCTTCAAGAGAAAGAACCAGTTTTGGGAAACAGTCAGAACGGTTCTGAAAAAGGAACGATTCTTTGAGGTTGAAACCCCGGTACTCGAGGCGGTCCCGGGTGGCGCCGAAGCGGAGCCGTTCGTCACGCACCTGAATGCCCTTGACGAAGATCTCTACCTCCGCATCTCGCTCGAACTCCCTCTCAAGAAATTCCTTGTCGGGGGGTTTGATCGCGTTTTTGAGATCGGGCGCATTTTTCGGAATGAGGGCATTGACCGCGAACACCTTCAGGA
>CAYHFV010000004.1:0-25178 GCA_964356055.1 uncultured Candidatus Saccharibacteria bacterium | reverse complement strand
CCCCATAGCTCAGTTGGTAGAGCTGCTCCCTCTTAAGGAGAAGGTTCTAGGTTCGATTCCTAGTGGGGGGACAGTAAAATTCAAAGTTTAAAAAATCCCCGGCCTCGCCAAGGCGAAGCCGAGGGCGGGCAAACCTCAAAATGAGACGCGACGTTTGGCTATAATGAGAGGGACGATGATATTCTCGGCGCTTCAGAAAGTCCAGCGGAGGGCGATTTACTACGGCCTCGGCGGGGGTGCGGCAGTGGTCGCCCTCGCGCTTGTCTACTGGTTCTACCTCGCGCCGCCCGCGCCACCCGCGCAGGTGGGAGAGCGGCAGTTCGTTGGGGTATCGCTCACGCCGGGTGTCGAGGATTGCGCCACCTACGTGGCGGGCGGAAGCCCCACCGCCTTCCTTTGCGTGAAAGACAACCGCCTCCTCGTTCTTTCGTGGCGCGATCTTCCCCGGAACACGGCGGACATCAAGATCTACCGCGCGCGCGAGGGGATGAACGAACTCGCGCTCTGGCAAACCATCTCGGTCTCGGGCGGGGGGGGCGGCGAGCTCGTCCTTGCGATAGGCGGGACGGGAGGGATAAGCGAATTCTCGTCCTTCGTCTACTACCTCGAGGCGGTCGCCGGCTCCGGCGAGATCGTCTTCACCTCCGTCGCCTCGACGACGGAGACCTCCGAACAAACCTCCACAGCTACGCCGACCGTGACCGAAACGCCGCAACCTTCGACGCCCCCGCCTCCCGTTCCGCCGCCTTCGCCGCCGTCATCCACGACGACCACGACGGTCTCGACAAGCTCACCGCAGGCCACCACCACCGCGCCGACCTCGACCCCGCAAACCCAGCCGCAACCAACGAGCACCACTCCCTCAACAACGACCGTGTACTACTACACGCCGTCCGGAGAGCCCTCCGGCACCGATGCGCCGCCGCCTCCGCCGCCGTTCTGGGTGCAGTACGTGAACAAGAAGATCGAAATCGGATGGTCAAATCTTCCCACCGACACGGCCCGCGTCGTCATCTTCCGCTCGGGGGCGGCGGATGGCCCCTGGAATCAGCTCCTCGCCCAAAACCAGCCAATCGCCGCCTACTACTACATCCGCCTCGTAGACAACACCTTAGGCGGCACGTACTACTACCGGCTCGAAGCGAAGCGGGACGAGACCGTACTCGCGAGCTACGGACCGGTGCTGCTGCCGCCGCTCGCACCGTAAATCCCACTGTCTTCTTCAATGCGGCTGGTGAAACACCCGAACATCTGATATACTGTGCGCGTTTTTATGAACTCGTCCCACCCATACCGGGGATAATATGTACGCAGTGTACCTCTTGCGTGCGAAGAACGGGAAACTCTACATTGGTTGCACCGGAGATTTAAAGAAACGGCTTGCGCTACATAACAATGGAAAGGTTGCCTCGACGAGAAATCTCCGTCCCCTGAAACTCATCTACAGTGAGTTTTTTGTATCAAAAAAAGATGCCTTCGAGCGCGAGGCGAAACTAAAATACCATGCCCAGAGTTTGCGGAGGTTAAAAGAACGGCTTCGAGAAACGCTTCGTCAATCCTCGGTATGGGTGGGATAAACCTGGACGATCCGCTCGATGCGGTCCGCGGCATCCCACCGCGCTTCGTCACGAAACTCGCGGGGATGGGCATCGCGACCGTCCGCGATCTCCTCTGGCACTTCCCAACCCGCTACGAGGATTTTTCGCAGGTTTCGACCATCGCCGACCTCATTCCGAACCAGGAAGCGACGGTTGTCGCGCGCATCGTGAAGATCGGGAGCCGGCGCACATGGCACCGGGGTCTCTTCCTCGTGGAAGCCGTGCTCGCCGACGATTCAGGTGAGATTCGCGCAGTCTGGTTCAACCAGCCCTATATTCGGAACGTTCTCCAGCCAGGTCGCCTCGCAAACTTCGCGGGCAAGGTCGCGGTCTCGAAAAAGGAGGGCGAGCCCTACCTTTCAAACCCGACCTACGAGCTGGTTTCCGAACACCAGGAACACGCGGACACCACACATACCGCCCGCATCGTCCCCATCTACCCCGAGACCCGGGGACTCACCTCGAAAGGGTTCCGCTACCTCATTCAACCCCTCCTTCGCGCCATTCCCCCGCTCCCCGAGTTCCTCCCCCCTGAAACGCTTCGCGCCTCGGGGCTCCCCGAGGTTAACGATGCGCTCCGCACGGTCCACTTTCCCGACACGCTCGACGAGGCGATTGCGGCGAAGCGGCGCTTCGCCTTCGAGGACCTCTTTCTCCTCCAGCTCGTAAACGCCCTGGAGCGCACCCGGCGCGGTACGCAGCGCGCCCCCCGGATTCCGCCTGACATCGCGGGGGTGAAACGAACGCTCTCCGGACTCCCCTTCACGCTCACCGCATCGCAGAAACGCGCCCTCTGGGAGATTCTTCAGGACCTCGGTCGCCCCGCGCCGATGAACCGATTCCTCCAGGGCGATGTGGGATCGGGAAAAACCATTGTCGCCGCGGTCGCGGCGCTCGAGGCCGCCCGCGCAGGCTTCCAAGCCACGTTCATGACCCCGACCGAGATCTTGGCGCGGCAGCACTACCGGACGCTCTGCGCGACCTTTCATGCCTTCGGAGGCGGCGTGGCGCTCCTGACTGCCCACGAGGCACGGGTCTGGTACGGGCACGGACTCGAAACCGAGGGGAAAAAAACGGCGCTCATCCGCGACATTGCCGCGGGAAAAATTGCGATCGTGATCGGCACCCACGCACTGATCGAGAAGGCGGTCTCATTCGGACGCCTTGCACTCGTCGTGGTCGACGAACAGCACCGGTTCGGCGTTTCCCAACGGGCGGCGCTCGCCGCGAAAGGTGCGTCCACGCCGCACTTCCTCTCGATGTCCGCGACCCCCATTCCGCGGACTCTCTCGCTTACGCTCTTCGGCGACCTTGATCTCTCGCTCATCACCGAGCTTCCAAAGGACCGGAAACCGATCGTGACGCGCGTCGTGACCCCCACTGAACGCACCGCCACCTACGCGTTCATCAGGGGCGAGATCGCCCGGGGACGCCAGGCATTCGTCATCTGCCCGCGAATAGAACCGACCACGAACGACGAGCAATGGTTCGGCAGGCTCACCATCCCGAGCGGAGCCGAGAGACTCACAATGAAAATGTGGCAAACGCTTGAGGTGAAATCGGTGAAGGCGGAATACGAGAAACTCTCGAAACATATTTTCCCGGACCTCCGCGTCGCAATGCTCCACGGAAAGCTGCGCCCGAAAGAAAAAGAGAGGGTTATGTCCGCCTTCGCGAACGCTCCCGCCTCCGCTGGAACTACGGCGGGCAGGTCTGCGGACAAACGGACGGACGTTTTGGTCGCGACGTCGGTCGTTGAGGTCGGGGTGGATGTTCCGAATGCGACCATGATGATGATTGAGGGCGCCGAGCGGTTCGGGCTCGCCCAGCTTCACCAGTTCCGGGGGCGCGTGGGGCGCGGCGCGCACCAATCGTACTGCTTCCTCTTCACCGATTCGACCTCCGAGGCCACGAAGCGCCGCCTCCGCTACGTCGTCGAGGCAAAGAACGGGTTTGAGCTCGCCGAACACGACCTGAAGCTGCGAGGGCCCGGCCAATTCTTGGGGGTAAGCCAGACCGGCATGCCGGATCTCGCGATGAAAGCGCTTCAGTACCCCGATCTCGTGAGCGCGGCACGGGAGGCGGCGTTCAACACCATCCAGAAAGACCCGACGCTCGCACGCCACCGCGTACTTCGGGAATGGCTCGCGGTGTTCCGAAAAACGGTGCACTGGGAATAGGAGAGGGGTTAGAGGTTAAACGAACAGAAAAAATATCGGTGTGGTGAATGACACACTATTGTATTGGGTGAGTGGGGGGGTACACTTGAGTCAGTTCACTCACACACTATCGAGGAGTACCTAATGCATTTGTGCGGCTTGTTCCTGTTTCTCTCAGGAGCGCTCGGCCTTTCGCCGAGCGATACGGCGCGCCCCGCACCGGATACTCCGCCCGACACCACGGTCGTGCGGAGTACCTACGCGGTCGAAGTCGACTACCCGAACTTCTTCTTCTGGCTCGGCGCCCAGCTTTTCGGGCACGAACCCGATACGCTCGTCTACGAGGAGACCTGGATCGGAACCGACTCCTCCCGTAAGTGGTCGCGGGCAACCCTTGTAGCCGATGGCGCGGAGGAGTGGTTCTCCGTCGCGGCAGATACGACGGCGCGATCGTTCACGGATCTCCCCGGCGAGCGGTTCCTTGAGCTCAATGCGGGCACGCGCCGGTTCGTGAGCAACCTGCTCTCGTTTTTCAAGAGTGGCGCCGATACGCTCTTCATTCGCTCGTTCGCCCACGGGGGCGCGCTCGTCCGCGCAGTCGTCAGACAGGAAACACCCTGCCGCCCGGCCACAGGGACGCCGCAGCTCCTCGAAGAAAGAGGGCGATGTTTCTCGATCACGACCGAGCGGCTCGACCCCTCCCCAGAACCCTACGTGAGCGGCACGCTCATCGTCGGGCGCAGAGGCGGACAAGTCGCGTACCCGCTCATCACTGTTCGCCTCCACGATTCGGGGGTCTCCCTCTCGCTCTCGCTCCAGCGCTTTTCGGTGCGAAGCTCGCGCGCAATCGAAACGCCCCGGCCATAGGTCGGGGCGTTGCTGCATCCGCGGCGTTTGTGCGCAGGGGTCACACAATGTGCGCATTCATGAGCGCGAGCGCGTGGTTCCAAATGAGGAGCGAGACCACAAGCATGAGCATGAGAAGGCCGTTTATAAGGAGCCGCGGATACTGAATCCGAATCCGTATGAAGAATGCGAGGAGGAGCGCCGCGAAAACGACCGTCGCGACGATGATCAAGAAAACGTTGGTGGTTGCCCGCGGACTCGCGAGCGCCGCCGCCGCTCTTGAGGCGCGCCGGCTCGCCTCCGTGCTCCCCGCGCTCCCCGCATCCGGGCGCACCTCGGAAGCCGGGGAAAGCGGTACGCCGGTCTCGTCGGCGCCCCGAACTTCGATGAGGTCAACTGACGGCGAAAGAGGTGGCGTTGCAACGCCGGCGGCAGCAGGCATGGACGGAAGTACCACGGTCACGGGTACCGGCACCGGTTGCGGCGGCAAAACCGCGATCGGCTCCCCGACCGACGCGGGTAGCGGGGCGGCGGGGCGACCAAATAACTGAACCACGAAGACGGCGGGGCGTTCCTGGAAGACGCCCTCCGCCGTCGCGATGCCGATCTCGGTGTAGTTCCCGCTCACGATGTTCTCGCGGTGCTTCGGCGAGTTCATCCACGCGTCCACCACGTCCTTCGAGTCCGTGAAATTCACCGCGAGATTCTCGCCGGCGTAGGCATACCGGTACCCGACCTCGTTAAACCAGCGCCACGGCGAGGTACCGTCCGGCGCGTAGTGCGCGAAGTAGCCCCGCGCCGCCATATCTTTCGCCTTGAGTTCCGCCGCCGCGGCAAGGAGCGGGTTCTCACGGAGCGGAAGAACGGTGTTCTCGATGCGACGGTCGTTCGTAAGGTCGACGAGCACGTCGGGGAGGATCGCCCCAAAAAAGTGCGCCGGAAAGACGAAGAGCGTTTGGATAAGAAAGACCGCCTCGAAAAAAAGGATGACACCGAGGACGGCGAGGGTCGCCTCCCACCGCAAGAAATGAGGCTGGTGGTTGTTGCCCTCGTGGGGGATGAAGTGATTCTTAAGCCACTGCCACACTGACCGCATGGTTCATATTGTACACTATTTTCAGAGAAAAATCAATCCCGCCACAGGCGGGATTGATTGTCAACAACGTTGTGTACGCTCGGTACTACGGAACCTGCGGGGGCAGGTACCCAACGCTCGGACACATGAGTGAATTCACCTTCCACCTTGTCGTCTTGTACACGTTTCCTGACGGCTCGGTGATTCCCCACGGCGCGAGGATCTCGGAGGCGTACTTCAGCTGGAACGACTTCACCGCAGCGCGGGTAAGTTTTCCGAAGTAGCCCGTCACCGGAAGCGCGTTTCCCTCCTTCTCATTCAGAAACTGCTGAAGTTTCGTCACCTGCCCAGGATTGTTCGAGCGACCGTAGTAGAGGTAGGAAGTGAGGTACTCGGGAATACATGCAGTTGATTCACCAAGGACCGCGGGCTCGGTCGAGGTCGGTGTTGAAGTTGAAATCGAGATTGACTCGCCGAGCACGAACCCTGAACCGCCGCCCTCATACCAGCCGGAACCGCCGCCGCCCAAAGAAGCGGCAGGCGCAGAGCCCGCAGTCGTGAAGCTCCCTTCGGAACCCACGCTCTCGGGGGACGCGGCTGAAATCGTCCGGTAGTAATACGTGGTGCCCGCGCTAAGTCCGCTAATGGAAACGCTGTGACTCTCCATTTTTGGGTCTTCGTCAAAAGTCGCCGTGGAACTCGCGTATCCGTAATTTGGCGCGGAACCAAGCACGGGATGCGATTCGGTGTCATAAACCACGCGGCTCGTACCGGGAAAATCCGTTGTCCAGATAATAACGGTAGATGTCTCCTCAACTTCCGTGGCCGTATCTTCGCTTATGACAAGCAGTTCATGATGATTGCCAAACTGCAGCGGAACACCCGGAATGGTTATCTCTCTATTTCGTATCTCTGCGCTGTGATCCACATTCTGTCCGCTCAATTCCACAAACACGTCAAAGAAAGACGAACGCAGAAGATCAAAGTCCGGATCTCCTGGGGGGATGCGCAGGAGGTCAAAATCAGGATCCCCGATGGCAATGGCGTTCAGGTCATACGTAATGTCAAGAAATGAGTCAACAACTTGCGGCGCAGGATTGGTTGCTTGCCATCCGCTCATTTTTTCCTCAAAAAGTCCATAGCGGCCCGGACCTATATCACGAAGAGTAAAATCGCCGTTGCTGCCTGTCAGATCCATGGCGATAATTTCAATCGGAATAACTTCATGCCCTTCTTCCTGCCTTGATTCTCCGCTTACGCGGCCAAGCGCAATGGCAACGCCTTCAAGCCCCGGCTCGCCCTTGTCCCACACTCCATCTCCGTCCTCGTCATTCCATTTAAATCCCGTGATATCCACCAGTTCAAAATTGCCGAAATTCAAGGGATTACCGTCGTTATCTTCCGTGATTGTTTGCCCGGATACTACTGAAACAAACACATCAAAGAAGGAATCTTCCACAAGCTGCGGTTCGGCGCCAGTCCGGTACGTGATATCAAAGAAAGAATCAACGGCTGACGGGCTGGTAGTATTCCATCCGTCGCGTTTCTCCTCAAATACTTTGTATTCGCCGCCCTGTTGTTCGGGAAGCGGCAAATAATACCAGCCGTCCGCTCCGGTAAGCGAAAGCGCCACGATCTCAATCGGAATTGTCGGCGTCCCTGCATCACGAGGCATAACAAGGCCAAGCGCCATCGTCCAATCCTTGCGGCCGGGTTCACCTTCGTTCTTTTCTCCGTCGCCGTCCAGGTCCTCCCACTTGTGTCCGGTGATTATAGCTACCCCACCTTCAATATTGGTGAACGTGCACGTTACCTCGTCACCGGCCTCAACCGTTACCGTTTTCCCGTCCCCCGCATTCTCGCCGACCGAATTTCCGTCATACTCGCAGGCGACGTTTGCGAGCCGCCACCTATCGGGTGCGTACTCTGGGTAATCTTCGTACTCTTCAGGTATGTACTCTTGAATGGTGTAAGTTCCCGGCGCAACGTCGAATGACCACTCTCCGCCGTCTGAAAGATAAAAGTTCACAGATTCTTCGTCAAGTTCTTCTTTGTAAAGTTTGAGATAAAATGCGTGTTCGCTTGCCGGATACGCCGTCTTGCGGACAACAATATGCGCCTTTTGCGCGTTGCCGAAATCAAGATTACTAACGTTCACGACATCGCCTATTGCTACGTCATAACCAAATATTTCGTTATCTTCGCTGTACTCGCCACAACCGTCATAATAATAATTATAATCGCCATCTGGATATGTTTGAGTCCAGCCGCCATCGGATTTCCGCGTTTCGCAAACGATATATTCGCCCTCATCAAGATCTGTGAAGGAGTAATTGCCGTTCGGGCCAGTCATAATTTCCGTTTCATAACCATCATCACCAGGATTTAAGTCATAGTTGTAAAGCACAATGGTCCAATCCGGAATCCCCGGTTCCGTGTATTCTTCGCCCGCGTCTTTCTCGCTGTTTTCATTGGTATCTTCCCAATCCCGAATGCCGTCTCCGTCCAAATCGTTCCACTTTGTGCCAAAGATGCCCTTTTCCACCTCAAATTGCGTAAAGTGGTCGGTTGTAAACGTCAAAGTTCCTTCATCTTCGTCATATTCCGACACTATGGCCGGATAATCCTCATCCTCCAGGTCAATCACATTTCCGTCGTCGTCTTTGACAATTAAATTCGGCTCGCTCGTAAATCCGAGGTCGCCGAGATTATACATATACATCTTCGCGCCCGATGCGGCCATTGCGTCGGCGGTCTCGGAATCAAACGACACAAAACCCTCCGCCGTATCCATCTTCTCACCCAATTCCTGCAAAATATTTACGGTCGCCTCGTCGGTCAAATTCAGGGTTTGTTCAAAAACAATTTTTCCCTCTTCCTCGTTTTCGTCTCCAAAATATAAAGCGCCTTCATCCTCGGTGGCGGGGGTAGCTGACGGATTGTCTAAGTTGCCGATATTAGTGCTTATTCCATCTTCTCCCAAACAATCGTCAATGGAATCCAGAGTCGGCGCTACCAAAAGAGGATCTCCATCCAAATCACTGCAATCAATATCCTCGGCGTCATTAAACCAGCCCTTGCTCGGCGATCCGATAGACCATTGCGGTATGCTATCGGCATCAAACGCCGCCGATTCTTCTCCAGTCGGCGCGCCGACAGCAACCCCCTCGCCGCTTCCATAACTGACGCTATGAATGGGCGTGTCTGCGCCATCGAATATGGTAATCGTTTCCGTGGGGTCCGGGTCGTTATTCAGCCAGCCCGAGTGATTTTCAAAAACAACAATACCGCGGGCAGGAATGGTCCCCCAGCCCGAAAGCGATTTAGGAGGATTGGCGAGATCTTTAATCGTCCAGCCATCCAAGCTAATGGAGCCGCCGGTGGTATTCAGCAGTTCCACCCACTCCGGGTCGGAAGCCGATGAGAATTCATTGACAATGACATCGCCGGGGCTCGCGGCAAGAGCGGGCGCGGAAACAAAAATCCCGCCCATACCAACCACGACGGTCGCGGCGAGGAGAAGCGAGAGCACAACGCGCCCTTTGGTAAGCGTGTCCCGTTTGATAACGGCCGAGACGCGCTGGATGCTATCTATGTACATGCCTTTAGTATACCCGCTAACCTTTCTAGATACTTGACCAAGGCATTTTTGACGTCCACATTCTATCGTTTTAAGATATCGATGTCAAGCTCGATAAAACGGGGGCTTCTGGGCGCTCACGTAGGCGTCTAAACCAACTACTTGCCGTCTTTACTCTCGTTACTCCTCCGCCTGTGCGCTACCCCCTCGAAAGAGGGGGTAGGTTGATGTATCTCGGCATCTCTCGGTATGCGTTACGGAAGCACGATGGGCGGGTAACTAATGTTCCCGCACACCAATGAATTAATCTTCCACGTGGTCGTCTTGTAGACGTTCCCGAGCGATGCGTACTGGTACCCGGGGATGGAATCCCACGGAGCAAGGATGTCGGAGTAGTACTTCTCCTGGAACCTCTCCACCGCCGCCTTCGTGAGCTCCCCGAAATAGCCGGTCACCGGGATATTCGCGTCTTCGTGGTCATTTAAGAAGGTCTGGAGCCGCTCTACGTCTTCGGGGTTGTTCCTGCGCCCGTACCAGAGGTAGCTCGAGAGGTACGCGCCGCAGGTGGATTCGCCGAGGACCGCGGGTGTCGTTGTCGCAGTCGCAATATAGTTTGGGTTGTCAATCACGAAGCTACTCGTCGCCGAAACGTCAAGGTGCCAATCATTGAACCAGCTTCGCCCCGTCATCCGCGCGACGTTCGTGTAGACGCCGGAGGTTGCATTCGTCGAGAAAACCGCGTCGTAGTCAATGTAAATTTCATCCCGCGGATAGATGACATCGAGCGGCCAGGTGCTTGAAGCGATTATCTTTCCCGTGGGGTCGTAGAGCGTGTCGGAGACCACCGAGTCAAACATGGCACCGGGGCCATCGTTTGCGATGCGGAGATGACTCGGCACCAGAGCGGGCGGAACCACCGGCCCCGTCGCGTCGTTCCATTTTGCAAATGTCATAATCGGCAGACCCCACCCATACCAACTCGATCCGGTGCCCGGCGGGTCCCCCTCAAACGCGAGCGCGAGTGAGTCGCGGTTGTCTGCGAGATCCGCGTCGGGCTCAAAGCTCGTCACCTCCGCGGACATGGCGAGTGTGCTAAGCCCCCTCGGGAGACCGTGACCTACCGCCGCGGTGTAGGTGAAGGTCGTTGAAGCCCCGGCGGGGAGGACCGACAGGGTCCACCGGATCGCGCCGTCCCCGAGCGTGCCGCCGCCAAGCTCGCCGAACGAGAACCGATCCGCGTCACCGAGCGCATTCACGAGCACCACCTGCGTTGCATCGGCGGTGCCGCGGTTCGCGAGCGTAACCGTATAGGTGAGATCCGAACCGGCTGCAAGTGGGTTTCGCGACACGTCAGCTCGCGCCCCGACCCAGAGATCCGGCTGCCCAAAGGCGAGGTTCCCGTCCCAGTCGCCGAAGACGTTCGCAATCGCGAGGAGCCAGTTCTCACCAACGATGTTCGTATTGGCAAGGTTCACCACGTTCGCGACCGCGGAAGCATCGCCCGTGAGTATCGTCCCGTCGGCGCCGATCTCGTTCTCGCCGGTCAGCGCGTACACCTGCACATTGTTCTGAATGTTCGCGGTGTTCGTGTTCGCAACCGTGAGACCACCCCCGCAGCACGGTGTTTCCCCGTCCGCATCCAGACCGTACCCGGGCGTCGAAAAGAGGAGGATGCCGTTTGGCGTCCGCTGCCACGAGATGCCGGGCGGCGTGCTGAAAACGTTCCCCGACCAGTTCCCAAAGACGCGGACAAGGACCATGGCAGAACTGCCGCCGAAGTAGTTTGTGTTCGCCGAGGTCATGACGTTCGAAACCGCGCCGGCATTGCCCGTCGCGATGAGACTGCCGACGCCCGCGGTGTTCCCTCCAGTCTCCGCACCAGCCGAAACCGTGTTCACGACCGCCGCAGTGTTGTGATTTGAAACGTGCGTCACTCCGCCACCCCCGAAACGGTTCGAAAAGAACTCCCTGCCGGGGAGGACGAGATCCCCCACCCACGAGCCAAAATTATTGAGGACAAAGAGGAGATACCTTGAGCTCACGATGTTGGTATTCACGATATTCACCACGTTCACGGCGGCCGCTGCCTCCCCGGTCACAATGGTGCTGCTGTCCCCGGTCGCGCCGTTCCCACCGGTCGAGGCGGTCACGGTCACATCGTTGATGACGGCTGCCTCGCTCGTGTTCAAAACCGAGAGGTCCGTCCCACAGCAGAGCGATTCACCCTCCTCCCCAGCACCGGGGTCCGGCAGGACAACGTCGCCGGTCAGCTGACCAAAGAGCGTTAGCAACGAAAGGAAACCATCAGAATTGACGATGTTGGCGTTTACGACGTTCAAAATGTTCGCGGCGGCGAAGGCGTCGCCCGTCACGATGAGGGGATCACTCTCTGCTACTGAAACTTCGGCAGGTAAGTCGGGGGTCGAATCAGAAGGCGGATTTGTCTCTGACTCGACTGGAGGCGGATTTAAAATACCAGGGTCGGCAGGAAGAGTAGTCGTCGCCTCGGTCGAAGTCGTTTCGGTTACGAGCGTGAAATCGGGCAGTGGAGGGGGCGGCGGCGCACTGGTCGGAGCGCTTTCCGAAGCGGGGTCAAGCGGCGGCTCATCGCCCGGCGGGAGCACGGGATCTGCTGTCGTCTCGGTCGCTCCGTCCGTGCCGGCCGATACATCGTCCTCGGCGAAAACCGGCGCACCGCCGAAGGAAAGGAGCGCAGCCACCAGGAGACCAATGAGCACCGCGCGCGGCATGCGGTTCTTTAGGAATCCCAAAAATGTTTTAGAAGATTCGTAGAGCATAGTAAAAAAGGTTGTTGAGCTTCACCTTGAGTGCGCCGAGGAAATGCATAACCGAGAAAATAAAGGAGGGGCGTGGTTCAACCCCGCTCACCACAGGCGGTTCGGTTTCGCTTGCACTAAACTCCGTCGAAGCGTTTCCGCTTGCATACTCGGAATGGAACTGAACCGCGCGGGGGGAGCCATCGTTGGAACTCGTCGAAATCTCAATCGGCGGCAATTCCTCGCCGTTCACCGACCCGTAGATTCTCACCCCTACAGACGCCCGGCCCGGTTCCACTGTAGCGCCCGAATTCCCCTCCGGGTCGTACGACCCGACGGGTCGGAGACCGCCGGCATTCGCCTCAATCCGAACATCGTTTGAGATTTCTACCGAATCCGCCGCCGCGAAAGCTTTGGCGGACAGGTCGGTACGCGCGGCGAAAGCCACTCCAAACCCCAAAAGCCCGATTGTCCCGACTATTGACGATGCGATTGCCATATGTATGAGTGGTCTTTTTTCTTTTTCCATCTCCCTCGCGTAAGCACTCGGTCTGATCGAGCACTTACCCGAAGGAAGGAGGAAACGGCACCGGGTGCCAATCCTTCCTCCTTCGATGGGGCGCTATCGGCGAATCCTCGTGATGTTCGTGTTCACGTAGTTCGCTACATAACCCGCAGCACCAGCATCACCAGTGAGAATAGTGCCGCCGTCATTACCGAATCCACCACCGCCGTTCGCGTTGTTCCAGCCGGTCTTGGCCGAAACATCAACGTAGTTCTTCACCCTGGCGTTGTTGTTGTTCGTGACAGTAACGTCGTCAACGTCGCTCTCACAGTCGCACGAGACCTTAATCTTGGTGTCGTTGGTGTTCACGGCGTTGTACACCTCCGCCAAAGCACCGGCGTCGCCGGTCTCAATCCAACCGCCGTCATTACCGAATCCACCACCGCCGTTCGCGTCGTTCCCGCCGGTCGAGGCGGAGACGTCCACGTCGTTTTTAACATACGCGTCGTTGGTGTTCGAGACGGTGATGTCCTCGCCCCAGTTCCAGTGCGTCGCAAACGCCGGAGCAGCGGAGAGCGCCACCGCGAGCGCCGACACAACGGCCGAAGCCCGCACAATGTTCTTTGTCATATCAATCAAATCTTTTCTTGTTTGTTCGACCTTTAGTGTCCTGACCCCGCGGGCGGAATGCGAGAGCCGCCCTCGAAAGTACAGGCCTCATCCGCCAAACAAAGCGAATGGGGTCTGCGCTCTCGCGGAGGCACAAAACGCAAAAACCACCTGCCCCACAGGGAGATGGTGTATAATATCTCTAATGGCGCTGGGAGGGGTCGCGTACATAGGTACACGGCGTCCCGGTTTCCCAGCGAGACGAGACTTCTCTTGCTCTTGTACCGTCCATTATACCAGAGGGCATGGGGATACCGTCAAGCAACCCCACGCTGTGGATAATGCGCCTTTCGACCCCTTCGACCCACCCCGTGCGATTCTATCGAAATCCGCACTACGAATGTGTAAGACGGAAGAACCCAGGCGCGGGCGCTAATTGGGGAAACGGCCTATCCCACGTTTGCACATAAAACAGGCCGACAATTAGCGCCCCCGTCTGGGCTCTGAAATCAACAAAAAGACTATCTCTGTCAATGAGGTCTTCTTTTATACCCTATCGAATCAGCTGTCAAGCCCCGGCTAGAGATCACTCCCCGGGCAATACGTGAGGGATAGCAAAACCCACGGCGCACCCCAAACATACCCGGGGAATGAGGTTGTGCCGTGTACCGTGTCGAATTTCCCTTTTCCCCCTCCTTCTCTTTCTCTTTGCCCTCTTCCCCTCCTACTTTCTTCCTACTATTATTTCCTATCATTCACTTCGCGGCCGCGAGGGATATGATAGTAACCGAAAGTCGCTCATCCACTCACCGTAGGAATAGTTCCCTCTTCCCGAACCTCAAAAATGTGAACACACGGTAGCAACCCTTGCCTTTTCAAATCCAACAAAAACCGTTCGGGGAGCTTACATAATCCAATCCACACGCTTTCCTGAAGCAACGAAAACCCTAACCGTCGCAGGGCCCCGCGGAGCCAATCCCGTTTTGCTTTCTCTGTTTCGGGGATATCAAACACCACCACCCGCAGTACTGTGTCTTTTTTAATTTCGTATCTCTCTTGTTTTTTGTCCTGCCAGTCGCGCACATTTTTCCTTCCGCGTGCAGTGATGCTCCAACATGTCCGCCCCATCTTGCTTTCTTTCTTCTCCACCAACCCCTGCCGTTTCAAGTAGTTCAGTAGATTGTAAAACCGCTGCGCCTCAATATAAACGTCGCCCCAATCTTTTCCGCTCTTTCGTGACATTCCTGTGCCGTATATGATGCGTCGCGCCTTTCGATACGATTCACCATACCCTGAACAAAATACATCAAGCAGCTCACCGGTGGTGTGAGCTCCTTCTTGAAGTTTTCTCAACATCGCCGGGACAAATACCGGATCTCTTGTTTTTTTCATAGGCATCCACCGTTTCTTTCCCTCACTATCATATCACTCGTGGTCGCGAGTAGTACAATAGTGAAACTATACCAACAATAATAAACGAGGGGGGCGGTAGGTGGTGGTGAAACGGCGAAATTGGGGAAAACAACGAGCAGGGTAGCGCTGTTTAAGCACGCTCCCGCACACTCTCAGGGGCATGGCTATCCTTACCGAATTTCTGCAGAGAACCGTTTCGCAAGCAGCGTCGTAATTTTCTTCACCTCGCGTTCAACCTCATCCGCGGTGAGCGTCCGGTCGGACGCCTGGAACACGATACGGAACGTGACGCTCTGCTTTCCTCTCCACGAGGGGTCGACATACTCGTCAACCAGATCGACGTCGGCGATGAGCTTCCGACCGGTGAGTTCTATTTCTTCCATGAGGTCGCCGATCTTCACCGAGGCGGGCACGAGCATCGAAAGGTCGCGCATGACCGACGGAAACTTCGGCAACGGCCTGAACTCCGCCTCATCCTTTTCAAGCTCGATGAGCGTCGCGAGATCGAGCTCCGCGACCGCGACGCTCCGCCGATCTTTCGTATCGAGCGTCATAAGCGCCAGAAGACCACACTTCCGACCGGCCGTTTCTATGCGTGCCGCGGTCCGGCCGCGGATCCGCGCGTCAGTGACCACGGCATCACCGATTCCCAACCCTCTCACAAGCTCCATCACTACGCCTTTCAGCGCGAAAAAGACGCCCCGGTCTTTCCCCGCGAGCACGATGCCGAGCACCGAACGTTCAATCGGCCGGGCGCCATCCGCGGCAGTAAACACGTTCCCCACTTCAAAGAGGCGCGCCTCGTTTCCGCGGCGAGCGTTCGCCGCCGCGGCGACAAGGAGGTTTGGCGTGAGCGACGGGCGGAGGTATTTCAAGTCGGCGCTCAGCGGATTTTCCGGCCCTATGAGCGAATCCTGAGCGGCAAATGGTTCAGGGTCTGCGGTGGCAGGCACGAACGAGTTCAGGTACACCTCATTAAAACCGAGCCCCGTGAGGATGAGCTTCGCTTTTTCCCGCGTGAGTACCGCATCGTTCGGCTCGGGCGGTTTGATCTCGATCCGCGGCGCTCGCGCCGCGAGGCGATTCAGCCCGTGGATGCGAATGACCTCTTCCGCAAGGTCCTCGTGCGTTCCGATGTCCATGCGAAGCGGCGGAACCTGCCATTCCCCTCCCCCGAGCGGCGTGAAACCCACGCGAGTGAGTATTCTGTCAACGTCCGGCGCCGTGAATGCCGTTCCGAGAAAACGGTTCACCCACGCCGCGTCGAGTTTCAGCACGTGGCGAGGGAACGGCTTCGTTCTTGAATCGAAGCGTTCGCGCGGCGCGGCGCCCACTACCTCGGTGAGAAGTTCCGCGGCGCGGGCGAGTCCGACTGCCGCAAGTTCCGGGGAAAGCCCGTGCGCGAAACGGACCGACGCGTCGGTCACAAGCTTGAGCGACCGCGAGGTTCGGTAGATGGAGATTTGGTTGAACGTCGCTGATTCGACGATGATATACTTCGTCGCATCGGTCACCTCGGGGCCGCGGCCACCTTTTACGCCCGCAATCGCGACGGGATTCTTCGCGTCGGCGATGACGAGCGTCTCCGGCGAGAGCTCAAACCGACCGCCGTCAATCGTGACCATCGATTCCCCGCGCTTCGCGCGGCGGACAACCAGGCGGGGTCCTGCAAGTTTGTCCGCATCGAACGCGTGGAGCGGCTGTCCCGTCTCGAGCATCACGTAGTTCATGGTATCCACGACAACCGAGATGGGACGGAGACCGCAGGCGACGAGCACCTCCCGCATCCACCGCGGCGATGCTCCGATCTTCGTGACATCGAACGAGCAGGCCGTGTACCGCGGACAGAGCGCGGGCTCCTGGACGGAGACGCCAAACGCGGTCGGCGCGAAGGGGATGGTCCCGAACGGGTTCGTCACCGCGGGAAGGTTAGGCGATACATTGAGAATGGCCGCGAGTTCCCGCGCGATTCCCCAGTGCGACGCGGCGTCCGCGTACCGGTTCGCGGGAAGACTCACTTCGAAAGCGTCTCCCGTCGCATCTGCCGCTTCGAACGCGTGCATGGTGAGCGCCTCGATCGCCTGCGCTTTGTTTTTCAGACCCGGAACTAATTTCTTAATGAGGGGATAGGAGAACTTCATGTTAGTTTATAAGTTGATAAGTTCGTAAGTTTATAAGTCGCGGGCCTATTCCTTAAAAACCCGATGTAGCCACTCACGGCCTTCATGAGTTCGGTGTACCGGTTGAATATCTCTTCGTCGTGGTGAAAACCCTTCTTGAAGCAAACATCGAGGTTCCTTCTGGTTTCCTCCGTTTCGCTTTTCACGATATCGTGCAAAATTCGTACTTTTTCCTTCAGTGAACGTTTGTTGTAGCTCTCTGCGATATTGTTCGTCACCGACGAAGAAGAACGCCGTAGTTGGTCAACACTTCTATATTTTTCATCACGGGGAAAGTGTTTTGTCAGCTCAAATACTCGTAGCTCAAGCTCCTCGGCTATTGTGTAGATCTTCAAATTTTCCAATCCGGTTGCCATGAACTTATAAACTTAAGCGAAGCGTAACTTATAAACTTAAAACTGTTGTGTAAATCTCACGTCGCCCGAGTAAAAGAGCCGGATGTCGGGCACGTTGTACCGGAGCATCGCGAGGCGGTCGAGCCCCATGCCGAAGGCAAACCCCTGCACTCCGCCAGCCGGCGGATCGGGGTTGTACCGAACCGCGTCGAACACGTTCCGGTGGACCATGCCCGCTCCCATCACCTCGAGCCAGTCGCCTCCTTTGCGACGCATATCAACCTCGAGTCCCGGCTCGACGAACGGAAAGTAGCTCGGCCGGAATCGGAACTCGGTCCCCTTCCCAAAGAACTGGACGAGGAACGTCTCCACGACGTACTTGAAGTTCGCGAGCGAGACGTCGGAACCGACCATGAGTCCCTCAACCTGGTAGAAATTGAACGCATGCGACGCATCGGTCGCTTCGTACCGGAACACCCGTCCGGGTGCGATGATCTGGAACGGCGGTTCGTGGGTTTGCATGTACCGAATCTGCACCGGCGAGGTGTGGGTACGGAGCAGCAGCTGCTCCATAGGACTCTTTCCTTCTCGGCGAATCCAGAACGTATCCCACGCGTCGCGCGCGGGATGGTCGGCAGGAATGTTTAAGGTATTGAAGTTATGGTAGGCCGTCTCAAGCTCCGGCCCCTCGACGACCGAGAAGTTGAGCGAGGTAAAGATGCGCCGAACCTCGGCGTCCACCTTCGAGAGGAGGTGGAGGTGCCCCCGCGGCATGCGGTGGCCCGGCTTCGTAATATCGAGCCGTTCTTCGATTTTCTCTGCCGCAGCGATGGCTCGGGAACGCTCTTGAATCGCCGCCTCGAGTTCTCCGCGGAGCGCGTTCGCTTCCGGTCCCAGGCGGCGGCGCTCCTCGAGCGGAAGGTCCTTGAGCGAGCGGAGGAGTGCCGTGAGCTCTCCCTTCCGGCCGAGGTAGCCGACTCGCACCGCCTCGAGCGCGGTGCGGTCAGCCGCCTTCGAAACGTCCATGAGCGCTTTCTTTTTGAGTCCCGTTAGAAATTTTTCCATGATGCAATGGACAACGTATCCTTTTGCCCCCACACAGAGTTATAAAATCGATAGTAATTGCGAGGTTGTATTTCTAACGAGATGAGTCCCGAGAGATCGGCCATGCTTCGGTTTTATTATACCTCGCTTTCTTCGGTTCGCGGAAGGTTCGGTAAGTTGCGAACCCTCCCGGTCATGAGGTACCATTGGTGCGCGGGGAGGAGCTCCGGATGCTCGTGAGGCTCATAACCTCATCGTAGTTGGTTCGATTCCAACCCCCGCAACCACGGATTTTGTCCGAGTGAAAGCGAGGTAACAAAATCCAGTGTCCCGCCGCAGGCGGGAAGTTGCCGGCGTAGCTCAGTGGTTAGAGCGAGCGCTTTTCACCCCGTTACACATTTACATACGTGCATATGCCAGGGTAGCTCAGTGGCAGAGCAGACGCTTCATAAGCGTCGGGTCGGGAGTTCGATCCTCCCCCCTGGCACCGCGAGGAATGTGTAACGGGGCAAGTAAGCGTTAGGTCGGAGGTTCGATCCCTCCCGCCGGCACCACGTAAAAACGCTTCGGGTTTACAAAAACACCCCTCCAAGGGGGTGTTCAGTTTTGAGAGCCGCGGCTGCCACTCCCGAGTACCAAGAGGGCTGACACGTGCCGTACGGTCGGATCGGGGGAGTGGAGCGAGTCGTATCGCGGATTAATTTTCGTGAGTAGACGCGCCGTGTCCTCCTCAAATCCGAGCACTTGGGCGACAAGGACGAGTTTGAAATACTCGTCCGAGGCTTGGAGTGCCGACTTCTTCTTAAATTCGACGTCGAGGTCGGCTTGATTCTCCCGGAGCATCATGCTCCACCACCGAGCCTCCTCGTCCGGATCGACGAATATGCGCTCTCCATCCTTCGTCACAATCATAACGCCTCCTTTTTATCCCGCCTTTTTCTGTGTATAGTGGTAGCACAATGACGAAGAAACAGCAAGAGCGAGTTGTTTCAATCGCCGGATCGCTCGTCGGGAGGCCTTACCGATACGGCGCGAAACCCGAAGAAGCGCCGAATTTTTTCGACTGCTCCTCATTCACCCAGTACTGTTTCAAACAGGTCGGTATCGAAATCCCCCGCTCTTCCATTCTCCAAGCCGCTGATCCAAACGGGACCGAAATCGTTCCCCTTCCTGACTACTCGAACCTCGAGCCCGGCGACCTCCTCTTCATGCGGGGAACGAGGGGTTTCTATCGCGACAACCTTTTTCCGAACCGTGAAGTATACGTCGGTCACGTCGTTCTCTACCTCGGAAATACGCAGATCATCCATGCCCGTTTCTCAATCGGAGCCGTTGGAGAACAAGCACTCGAAGAATTCGTGCAGGATCAGCGGTTCCGTATTGTTTTCGCAAAGCGGTACTGAACGGTTTGCGAAACCGGAGAAAATGAGTACACTAGAGGGCGTGCCCCGAGGCTCCCGATGAGAGCCCCGCGGGCTTGAATCGGAGCGGGCGTAGCTCAGCCCGGTTAGAGCGTCCCCCTGTCACGGGGAAGGTCGTGGGTTCAAATCCCATCGCCCGCGCCAATATCAAAAAACTGCCCCTTGCGGGCCGTTTTTTGGTATCCGTGATGGGATATTTGAAGCCAATGCGCGCACTCGCGAGCGAGAAAAACGCGAGGGGCGGGTTTCGGAGGAAGCCGAGCCGCGCGAGGCTGGGGGAGAAAAAATCCCCGCCCGCATCGCTGCGCGAAGCGCGGCGGACAAGCCATCGCCCGCGCAAGTTTTTTAGCGTTATGGAGCCTGCTCTATTCCGAGTGGGCCATCGGACATTTGAACCGGAAGTTGGATTGTCCGGGTTTCACTTTTAAAAAGCGGATTCCCGCCGCGATCGCCCCATTGCAGTCACTTTGGCTGTCGGTGATCAATAAGCAATCCGGGAAATTAAGTTTAATTTTTCTGAATGGAATGCCCGTCTTCTTCGAGAAACGGCATCGATTTTTGTCGATTGAATTTCGAGTATCAAAGTATTCGATGACACAAAGACACCCTAAGGCATACATCGCCTCCTTCTTCTGCCCACCAGTCGCGTAGAGAAAACGATACTTGTTCCAATTCGATATGATCCAATCCACGATAGGATACTTGCTGAGTTTTGGTAACTCTTTTCGTTTTGAGAGCGCATCAAAAACTTTATTGTACGTGGAAAAGTATTTTTCTTTGGTGATTTTCTGGCCGGAAACCTTTAAAAAGATTTCATATGTATCTGACAATCCTAACGCTTTAAGTGCATTAATTTCTACCTCGTACTTTCCCTTCGTCATGCGCAAAAGCACCGATTTCTCAATCGGCCACATATCAGTGAGTGTCCCGTCAATGTCAAAAATTATCGTCTTCATAAAAAGTGACGGGGGTACGATGCTGTACCCCCGTTCCTCAACTGATCCACAGGGGACCATGGATTGAATCATCGTTGATGATCCTGCTGCGGCTGTATTGTATGTAGCCGGTAATCGGTTCACTACCGATCGCGAGGACGACCAACTGACAATTGCTTTCGTTTTGCCTCGTTGGATACACAATGTCCTGAGCGAGAAGCGTTTCTGCTCCGTAGCACCGTTTGAGAAACGGCGCCTTACCTAAGGGTTTGTTAAACATGACGCTTTGGCGCGCCCGTACGCATTCCGTGCTTCCTTTGTCGCAAAACTTAAGAACTACCTCTTTGGGGATACTCTCCCACCGCTCAAAACGGGCGATGTAATGACGCGGGATTTTTATCGAATTACCGTCCCACACTCGCCCAAACAATCCGAGGTTAAGCTTGTTGTCCAGCCGAATCCCATCGAAAGGCGCGATATGTGGCTGATCCTTCGAACCGACGCGCCCATAGACATAGACCGGGCTTGCGTCGCCGCTCTCCCATTCGCAGATACCGTGGCCACCGATACCCAGAGCCTCCAACTCGCTGATAAACAGCTTTAACTCCGGGCGGTAAATCATATTTTTAGTGGCGAATCGATTCGGGAAAAGGAGCGCACTTGGATCAACGGCAATGCCACTTGCACGGGCTAGATTGAGCGCCGTACCCCAACCATCAACGAACGACGCGTTGACTTCGAGTATCCATAGGAACTGTTCATTGAAGTACGCATCGATACGATAGTAGGGAGTTCGTTCGATACCGACCGAATCATTGAAGCCGGACAGGAAGCGCCTTAGTTCTTTCCTCACCTCCGACGAAAGCACGACGCCCCTGTTCGTTGTTCGATGCGGATTCGTGTCGTAGATAACTGGTGCAACGATAGATTCGTCCATATCGAAGTCACGAAAACTGATTCCCATTAGATCTCCTTCTAAAAGAACTGGTTTTGCCATTTCGCGGGTAGGCAACGGAAACCCCCTCCAAACAAGGAGGGGGCTGGCTTCATTGCTTTTGGGCTATATCAAGACAATCCCCTCCCTGCTTGGATAGAGGCGTGATGGTGCAAACGATCGATGATAGTCCGGTAGCCGCCTTCCCTCCCATTCAACCATTTGGAAACGCGAGCTACGGTAGTCGAACTTAGGCCGGTCGTCTTTTCGATCGAGGAGTACGGCACATTCTCAGCGAGGAGTACGGCTGTTTGCAGCCGTTTGGCGAATTCCTCGATCTCTTTTTCTGTCATGAGATCACGCAGAAAACGCCTTGCCTCGTTGGATGTCTCCAAAGCAAGAATCGCTTGAATGAGTCTGGTGTTTTCTCGGCTATTCCAATTCATACAGGTACTTTATCAAAGTAAAGTGATGAAGTCAAGCGAAGTCGATCATGTTACGTCTGCTACAAAAATAGGTCCCTTGTGGTGTCTTATTGCGGTTCCAACAGCGTCCACGAGGGCGCGCAAATGCGTAACGACCACTCTTCATGGGTGGTCGGTGCGCATCCGCCCAGGTCGGGCGATGGGATTTGAAGCCAATGCGCGCACTCGCGAGCGAGAAAAACGCGAGGGGCGGGTTTCGGAGGAAGCCGAGCCGCGCGAGGCTGGGGGAGAAAAAATCCCATCGCCCGCGCAAATGTGTAACGACCACTCTTTATGGGTGGTCGGAGCGGTTTTTGCTTGCATCTCCCACCTCCATCCCATATGATGTGAGCGCATCACATGAAAGGCGTTATTCTCGCCGCCGGCGAAGGGGTCCGCATGCGACCCCTTACCTATACCACCCCGAAACCGCTCCTCGTGGTGCGGGGTAAGACGCTACTCGACCGTCTCGTCGAGAACTTCCCGCCTTCCATTGATGAACTCATCATCGTTGTGGGGTACCGGGGCGACCAGATCAAGGCTCACTGCGGCCGGAAATTCTTCGGCCGCCCCGTCTCCTACCTCACCCAACCCGAGAAACAGGGAACGTACGGTGCGCTCGCGCTCGCCGAACCCCTCTTGAACCATCACCCCTTCGCCCTCTTCTTTGCGGATGACCTTTTCGATCAGGAAACGCTCGCCGCGCTCACGAGGTATCCGCTCGCGGCGGTCGTCGCGCGAGTGACGGACCCGGAACGGTTCGGCGTCGTGGAAACCACCCCCTCGGGGCACATTAAGCGCGTCGTTGAGAAACCGGAACAACCGACGTCGAACGTGGTGCTGACGAGCGCGTACACCCTCACCCGCGATATTTTCGCGTACCCACCTGAACGGAAAGCGAACGGCGAGCTGTATCTTTCCGAAGCGCTCTCACAAATGGCGCAACAGCACCCGATCAAGACGATCCCGGCGACCTTTTGGTTTCCGATCGCGACCCCGCACGACCTCGAGGTCGCGGAACAAATCGTCTCCGTCTAAGCGCACTCGTTTCCTGCACCTCACGTGTTGTCGCTGTCCTGTTCTGACGACCGTCGGAACCGGACCACACATGAAAGGGTACGGCTTTACCCCGTGAGAAGCAAAATGCCCAGCGGCAAGCCGCGGGGATGAATGCCGAGTAGCCTTAGCGAACGCGGGGAGACTACACACATTCGTACCTCTCTCCGATGCCGAACAGATCCTCTTCCCGAAAGTGGCGGCCGATGAGCTGAAACCCGATCGGCAATCCGCCAGCTGGCGGACCGTTCCCCGGGGAGTAGGTCTTTACCGGAATGGAGAGTGCCGGAAGGCCCGCGAGGTTCGCGTGCGTGGTGAAAATGTCGGAGAGATACATCAAGAGCGGGTCCGCGGTTTTTTCTCCGAGCCGAAAGGCGGGGGTGGGGGTCACCGGCGCGAAGATGACGTCAACGCTCGTGAAGGCGTCCGTGAAATCCTGCGCAATGAGCCGGCGAACCTTCTGGGCTTTCGCGTAGTAGGCGTCGTAGTACCCCGCGGACAGAACGAATGTTCCGAGGAGTATCCGGCGACGCGCCTCGGCGCCAAATCCGACCCCTCTCGTTTTGAGATACAGATCCATGAGAGTGTTCGCCCCTTTTTCGACCGCGGGGACGCCTAGGTAGCGGACGCCGTCGAACCGAGCAAGGTTCGCCGAGACTTCCGCAGGCATGATAATGTAGTACGCCGAGAGCGCATATTGAATATGCGGGAGAGAAATCTCTTTGAACGCGAATCCCCGTTCCGCAAGGCGCGCCATCGCTTCTTCGATTCCCCTCGAGACTGCGGGATCGATGCCGGAGGAGAAGTACTCCTTTGGAACGCCGATTCGGAGCGCCTGTACCTCGTGCGCGTGCCGTCCGATGAACGCACCGTACGTGTGATCGACGCTCGTCGCATCGAGCGGGTCCCTCCCTCGAATGGCGTCGAAAACGAACGCCGCGTCCCGGACCGTTTTCGCGAGCGGTCCGATCTGGTCCAAGCTCGACGCCATCGCGATGAGACCAAACCGTGAGACGGCGCCGTAGGTGGGCTTCAGCCCCACGACGCCGCAGAACGCCGCCGGCTGGCGAATCGAGCCGCCGGTGTCGGACCCGAGAGCCGCGAGCGCCATGCCCGCGGCGACTGCGGCGGCGGATCCCCCCGATGAGCCGCCCGGTACTCGCGTGGTGTCGTGCGGATTCTTGGTCGGATGGAAGGCAGAATTCTCAGTCGAGGCTCCCATTGCAAACTCGTCGAGGTTGGTTTTGCCAATGAAGACCGCACCGGCGCGCCGCAATTTTTGGACCACCGTCGCGTCATAGGTACCTCGATACTCCTCGAGGATCTTCGAGCCCGCGGTAGTGCGCTCTCCGGAAACGACCAGGTTGTCCTTCAACGCCACCGGAACCCCTGCGAGCGGCGGGAGCGTTTCACCCCGCGCGAGCCGTGCATCGATCGCCGCCGCCTCCGTGAGCGCTGCTTCGGTCCGGACGGTAAGAAACGCGCCGATCGTGGGATCCGTGCTCTCGATTGTCTTAAGGTATTCCGCGGTCACTTCGCGCGCGGAGAAGCGTTTTTCACGAACGCCGGACGTACACGATTCGAGTGTGAGGCCGCGAGTGTCCATACGCTACTCAAAAACGCCGGGAACTTTTAGGAACCTGTCGCGCGATTCCGGGAATGACGCCCGGGCGGCATCCGCCGGCATATCCGCGGCGGAGGGGACGTCGGACCGGACCACGTTCTCCGCGAACGTCCCGCCTGTCATCGGACGAACGTTCTCGGTGGGCACCGCCGCGAGCTCCCGAACATGGTCGAGAATTCGCTCGAGATCGCCACGCAATCGATCACGCTCCGTTTCGGAGAGCTCAATGCGCGCGAGCTCGCTCAAGCCCCTGATATCGTCATCAGAGATCATTTCTCCTCGAAGAAAAACTGGTTCCGCTCCGGTACGTTCTCCGGCAGCTGTCCGATCCTCCGAATGATTCCCGGGAGATCAGTTTCGGGGGGGACATTAAGCCGGCGGAGCGCCTCCCGTGGGTCGACCTTCTCGTCGGCGACGAGCCGTTTGTAGTCGCCGATGATGCCGAAGACGTACTGGAGCGCGACCTGTTCAAACTGCTGCTTTACCTTGAGCGATTCAGTCACGAGCGCCTGAAGCTCTTCGGGAGAAGCGCCTTCCGTCCTCCGCACCTCAGGGATCTCCAGCTTCTTCCCAGCGAGGTTGAGCGACGCCTCGAAGATGGCGAATGCGGTTCTTAGCTTGTG
>CAYHFV010000003.1:14115-25311 GCA_964356055.1 uncultured Candidatus Saccharibacteria bacterium | reverse complement strand
GTCGTCCTCGATGTACTCGACCACCTTCTGCCGGTAGTTGCGGTCGGTGAGCATCGAGATCATCCCGCGCATCGTGGCGTGCGGGTAGTCGAGGAGCGCGAGGCAGGTGAATCGGAACACATGCTCAAGCCGCGGCGTCCAGTTTGCGCCGAACTGTTTCTCCATTACCTCGATTAACCCCTGGGTGAGCTGATGCTTGAACGTTGGGTCCACGTTCGCGAGCGGATTGAACGACGCCGGGAAACCGGCATCCGCGGGATCAATGATGCACACGTCCTCGAGACGCCGCTCCGGGATGAAATCGAGCACGGCATCAATGACGTCGCCGTGCGGGTCCATGAGGCAGAAACCGTGGTCGTAGGCGATGTCCTGGCGCATCAGGAGCTCGAGGAGCTTCGATTTCCCGACGCCGCTCTTACCGATGATGTAGAGGTGCCGGCGACGATCCTTCCGCTTGATGCCGAAAATAAATCGCTTCTCCTCGAGTGCGGCGACGTAATTCGTCCGCCCGAAAAACGAGGCTTCCGTCGGAGTGACTTTCCCGTAGATGGGGAGCTCCGGGGGGGGCGGCGCATACTTGATGAGTTGAATCTTTGAGCTTCGAGGCATACAAAAAAGATTAAAAATCGAATATTAAAGATAAAAATGAAAAGTCAAAATCCAAAATGTTTCTTCACTTCGCACTCTCACTTTGATTTTTGATGTTTGATTTTTGATGTTTAGATGACTCCGAGTTCTTTGAGGAACCGCTCGTACACCCGGAGCACCTCCCGGGCGTCGGGTTCCGAGATATCGAAGTCAGGGGCATGAACGAGTTCGTTCCGCAAACGGTGGGCGCGCCACAGATTGTCCAATGTCTGCATGGCCCCGGTTGCAAGCCGCTCGAGCCGGTCGGCCATATGCTCTCCTTCGAACCCAAGGCGTTTCAGCGCTTCGTCGGTCAGCTTGTCCGCCTCGACGATTGCGAGCGTGTACGACTGGGGCGGGTTTGCGCTCGCCTTCGCGAAAAGAGTCTCCCACCGCCGCGCGATCTCGGGGTCGCGAAGCGACCGCGGCTTCGTGGCGGCGCGCGGGTTCGCAACAAATCTCGGTCGGAACTCCAGCGATTTCTTCACCGTAAAAATGAGGAGTACGACCAACGCGAGGTTGATAAGAATAAAGACGGTGCGAATCGCCTGGAATACTCCGTACCACCCGCCCGCCACCCACGATTTAAACTCACCAAAAATATCCATATCGGTTACCGATACTTTTCAATCTCCTCCTCGCCGCCGAAAATAGCGAGTCCCGCGGGCGGTCCTGCCTTTCGGCTCTCGACCCGTTTCATGTGCGGCGCGGTTAATACCACCGCAGTCGGCGGGTGGAAGAGCGTTGCAAGCCCCTCCGTCGTCATCTTGAAACGCTTGGAGTGGAAATTTAGGTTTTTGGGATAGGAGGTTATGAGTTTTCCCCACCAGGTCTCGGGTGGTACGTCGCGCTTTCGGTAATTTAAGAATAAACGTTGTTTGCGGTACTCAACGCGCTGTTTCGGATACGCATGCGGCCAGTTCCAAACTTGGGCGCGGGTACCAACGTGTCTATTCGACCTAAATGAGTTGAGGTTCAACGCCGCATACTGGTTGAAGGCCCCGACGAGTCCGCGCCGCGCGAAGCTGTCGTAGTAGGTCTCCCGGGGCGAGAGGTAAATAAAGCGAACCAGCGTGTCGAACGCCTGCTTCGAAAGGTTCTCTTCGGCCGCTTCGAGCACGTCGGTCTGCCCCGGCGTCCGCGCGATGGTGACGGTCCGCGATCCTTTTTCCTCATCGCCGCTCTCGATTGTGGTCGTCGGCGGCTTCTGGAGCTCCTTCAGAAACCCCTCCCACCGTTTCCCCCAATCGGCGGCGGCGGGCGCAATGTGAAACTGGATCCCCACGATCTCTTGCCCCTTCAGTTTGCTGAGCACCTCAAGGAACACCGAGATCGGGTCGAACTGTTTGTCCTCGGCCTCGTGCTCGAACGCGGGGTAGGTTTTGATGGGGAGCACCTCTTCTTTTTCGAGGAGCATCTCAGTTCCCCACATCTCCATTCCGCGCGCGTAGAGCTCGGTCACCGTCTGCGGAAGCTTGTCCAAGTAGTCCTCAACCTCCGTGATCTCAAGATCGGGGTAGTACGAGAAGAACGCCGCCTCGATGAGATTCCGCTGCTTTTTCTGCCCGCGAACGTAGAAATGGATCTCGCCGCCGAAACTCACGATTTCGAGCGTGAACCACACCGTCACCTCGCCGTCCCAGTACTTTTCGCGGATGTCGCCAGCCGCGTTCCGGAGCGAGTGGAGCGCCTGGAGCACCTGCTCCATCGCCTTGGGGCTCTTCTCGATGAGCCGCGGCATGTGGAGTTCGAGGAGCACAAATTTAATCGACCGCTTGAAGCATTCCTGCCGCCAAAAAAGCCACAAGCTGTTCACGATCGGGATCAGGACGAAAAACGCCCAGAGCCACCAGGTTGCGAGGAGGAACCGCAGGATCGTGCTCAGGAGCTCAGTGAGCGAGAGGAGCGGCACTACCACCACTCCCGCAAGGCCGATGAGCAGGAGCAACAACCATACCTCTTCTTTCCTGAAAAACTCGATGAAGAGTTCCCCGATCTCGTAGAAAAAATCACGGAACATACCGTATTTCCCTATAAGTATACCCCCCCACCCACCTCGCGTAAATGATCCCCCGCTTCATTTTTGCGGTGCCGCGAATACCGACAGATCCACCACTCGAAACGGGGCGGCAGGCGGAGAGGGTGTACCGCCTTTTTAAAAAACTAAAAACCCCGCGGGCGCCGCGGGGCTCGGTACAAACGATGGCCTGCACTACGCTTCTTTGACGTGGTAGCGCCCGTCGTCCAAGCGACGGAAAAACTTGCGGTTCTGGAGAGAGAGAAGGATGGTATTTTCCTTGAGAAAACGCTCCTGATTCACGCGGGCGACCACTTCGTGTGCGGGAAGCGGACCGTTCTTTTTCAGAAGACGCGCAATGACCTCGCGCACTGTTCCGGGAACGAAGCCATGCTCGCGGAGGCCGTACATGCCGCGCCCCACGAGTACGAACCGGTTGTCCTTAATGAGCTCGTTGTGCACCGTCTGGACATGCGCCGGCTTTTTGTCAATGCCGTGCTTCGTAATGAACTTGGCGATGTCTTCGAAGTGCAGCGGCTTCGCGTGCTTCTTCAAAACGAGGTATGCCTTGTCACGAACGGTTTTCGGCTCGATCTCAGGCCACGCCCGGAGACCAACGTCTCCGAACACGTTCGTGCCGAAGTGCTTCGGAATGGAAAGGAAGTGCGCGGCGGCCATATCCTTCACGTGCGCGAGGTACGCTTTGTTATCCAAAAGTGCTTTCTTGTCGCCTGTCTTGAAAACGTGCGTCAAATTTTTGATGAAATCGAGAAACTTTTTGTGCGATCCCTCGTTCGCGTACCAGTAGGCGTCCATTGCGTCGTCTTCTTTATGATAGAAGGGCTGCCCCGCCCCGAGGAGCACGAAATGAATCTTGTGGGTAAGATACTTCGCCGGGGAATCTTTAAAAAACGCCTGCCGAAGATCGAGCATAAAGGCATCGTCACGCCGAACGCCGCCCATCGAGACCAGCTGAGCCGTGACGGCGTTTACGAACGAGCCGCCATTCTCCTTCACGCGATTTCCCACTTTCTTCATCGCCTGCTCCTGGATCTGCCGAACGCGTTCCCGCGTGATTCCCAGCTCGTCCCCCACCTCTTGGAGCGTCGAGGGCTTGCCGTTCCGTAAACCAAAACGGCCGAGCAGGACCTTTCGCTGGTTCGGCGTAAAATCTGCGAGCACGGAATCGATGAACTGGTCGATGTTCTTTAGCATGGCTGCATCGTAGCACACCGAGCGGACGGAGTCAACTGACTTTCTCCACCGGTGGTTTTACCTGACTAGGGATGGGCCCATTCTGCACTAGGGGGACTACCCTGTCAAGTGCCCCGCGTGCCCGAAAAATCAGGTCTTATCAAGCTACTCCGAGAGGTATTTTTCGTCAATCGAGAACCTCCCCACCTTCCCCGGAGCGGGGCAGTCAAGTATCGCCTTAACACCCACTGGAAGCGTCAAGCTCGGCACATCGTGACCGAAATCAACACCATAGAGGATGGGAAAATTGAACCCTTCGGTCGCTTTCATGATAACGTCCTCGATCGTCGGCGGCTTATCAAGATTTGGCCAACTCTCCGTTTCCTCGTCGATCGGCTGAAGTTCGGTAATTTTACCAATGACCATCCCTTCTATTTTTTTGAACACCTTCGCGATGCGGAGCCGCCAGAGGTAGTTGTCGAGTCCCTCGACCGTCTCGTGTACCTCTTCCCAGAAGAGGATCTTCCCGTCCCACTTCGGCTCGTAGGGGGTCCCCATGAGCGAGAGGAGGACATTCAGGTTCCCGCCAACCGTTATTCCCTCGACACGACCGGAGCGGAGCGCTTTCCACTCCGTGTGCCCCGAGAGCTTCCCCGGTTCTCCCTTCATCACTGCTTGTTTCAAATTCTTCACGGTGAATTTTCCGGATTTTGTTTCCATCGAAAGTCCCTGCTCAACGGTGGGTCCATGGAAGGTGATGAGTCCCGTCTTTTCGGTAATCGCGGTAAGGAGAGTGGTGATGTCTGAAAAACCGACGAAGATTTTCGGATGCTTTTCAATAATATCCCAGTCGATATCGGGGAGGAGTTGAATCGAGGCATAGCCACCGCCGCTGCAAAAAATCGCCTTTACCTCATCATCGAGAAACATGGTGTGAAAATCTTGGAGGCGGTCCTCCCTGGTCCCCGCAAGGTAGCTACCTCTCACGTCGAGGGCGCGAGGAGCGAGTCGCGGCTTGAATCCGAGCGATTCCAACACCTTCATACCTCGGCTGAGATCCCGGCGAGACCACACCGCTGTTGACGGCGAAATGATTCCCACCACATCACCCGACTTTAGCTTTTTTGGTTTTATCACTTTCAGAGTTTCCATAATCCGCGCCGCCTCCGCCGTTGAACCGTTACTCGAGTAAAACGACTGGGAGCACCCCCATTGTGGCGACCGTCTGTCCGCACGTCAAACTTGACCAAATTATGGTCGTACTTCATAATAAATACCGCTAAAGATGCAAAAAGAATCACGCACCAAAAAAAACGGACCTAGAATAGACAAGCTCGATTTTGTAGGTACAGCGCTTGGACATTGAGTCAAACAAATTTACCAAGTATACTGGCAGGGAAAAACCTATGAAAATCGTCTACGTTGACGGGTTTAAGGTACGTCAAAAGTACAGCATGGATTTCGGGATCATCCACCGGCGGTACGACGGGGGGTTTGCGCCCACCTGGTACATCCCGCGAGGTGAGGTCTGGATCGAGAAACGGTTGCGGAGCGAAACCGCATTTCTCATTGCCGTCGAACGGCGCGAAGACTTCCTCTATGGGGCATTCCCGAGCGTACACCCGCGGAGGATCCGAGCAATGCTGAAAAAAGAGTTCTGCACGAAACCTGCGCCGCCGCCCGGCTCGTTCACCGTGAAGCGCTACCGGCGGCACGGCCTCGTGGTCCGCGAGCTCGACGGGGGAATCGTGCGGCGCTCATTCGATCCCCTCTTTATTGTCGGCGGGCACCACGAGGTGTACGACTACGTTCCTAAGGGAGAACTCTGGCTCGATGCGAACATGGATCCGAAGGAGATGCCTTACCATGCGATCCACGAGGCGATCGAATACAAGCTGATGCGGCGCGGCGTTGGATACGATACCGCGCACGAGTGCGCGCACGCCGCGGAGCGAGAGGCGCGGCGGCGAGGCGGGCACGGATTTCCCAGCGACGAAGACGGGGACGGCCGCGGAACACCGCTCGCAGATTTTCTCCTTCGGCTGAAGTAGGAATGCCAGAGACGGCATGAAACGCGTCCTCATTCTCTCCGGCATCCACGGCGACGAGCGTTCCGGTCCCGCAGCGCTCTTTGCGATTACTGCAGACAGGGCGTACCGCGCCCGCCTCCGGAGAATGGGCATCGCGCTCGACATTCTCCCCCTCCTGAATCCCGGCGGCTACCTCGCGCGCAGTCGCCTTCTCCCCGGCGGCCGTGACCTGAACCGCTGCTTCTTCGATCGGCGGCGGAGAAAAGAACCGACAGAATGCACGATGCTCCGCACCTACTTCGGTCGCATGAAAAAGCCGTACGATGTTCTCATCTCACTCCACGAGGACCCGGAACGCACGACGTTCTATCTCTACGACTACGGGAATGGGCGCGAGTCACGTCTCATTCACCGCATCTTCCGCATCGTCCAAAACCACCGCATCGCGCACTACACCGGAATCGATGATCCCACACTAGGCGTGATGGTGACGGGCGGATATGTGCGAGTTGCGCGAAACGACCGAACGCCGTCGCTCGAAGATTTTCTCTTCCGAAACCGGAAGGCGAAGCGGGGGGTGACGATCGAAATTCCGGGAAAACTGGGGCTCGCAAGAAGAACGGAACTCGTGGCCAATATCGTGCGCGGTATCCTCGCCGAGGTATAAAAAAACGGCTCGTGAGAGTCGTCGTGCAGCAACCCTTCGGCTTCACTCGGGGTGATTTCTCGCTTCGCGAGAAATCAGAATCCCGCCTTTAGATGATCCCGGCGTTGCGCCATGTGGGTTCCCTCAATCCAACTCATCAGAAAACCCTCGTGATTGTGGATTCTCCATCGAGCGGGACGCTCTTGGGATCCCTGGTTGAGATCTACTTGATCCGGAATCTAAGAAGCGGGATCTACTCACTAGTATAGCACCGGCGATTTCGGCGCACGCAAGGGACGTGGTGGATAACTGGCTTGACACGGGAGAGCGAACGGTACGTCCGTACGCACAAATCCCGCCGGCGGGGCGGGATTGCTATATTCGCTGTACGTAGTACTTGAGCCAGACGCGCGGTGGAACCACGCTCCCGGGGTAGTGCGCGTAGTACTCGCGCAGGTCCTGGAAGCGGTCAATGACCTTGAATCGCTCCCGCTCAAGGACGCGAGCAAATTCATCGAAGTTGTAGAGGGCATAGAACCGTTCGGTGCCGGGGAGCGGTCCCGAGACCATCCGTTCCCCCTCGCCCTGCTGCATCGTGATGAACCCGATACCGCCCTTCGTAACCACCTTCCGGATCTCTGTGAACACTCTCCTGAGTTTCGCTTTGGGGATGTGCAACAGCGACGTGGTAGCCCAGAATCCGTCGAATGAGAGTGGAGTGAACGGGAGGTAGTACAGGTTCGTTTCCCGAAACTCCGCACCCGGCGCACGGCGGCGCGCCGCTTCGAGCATTGCGCGGTTCGCGTCAACTCCCACGTACCCGTACCCCGCCTCGAGGAACAGGTGCGCGTCTCTTCCGGCGCCGCACCCGAGGTCGATGACTCGACCCTGCGGGAGCAACTTTCGAAAATGGATTTCGAAATCTTCCCGGTAAAATTCTGAATCGCTCCACCGCTCCGTCGAGACGGCCGCAAGTTTATCATACGCCGCCTGGGTTCGCTCCTCTTCCGAAGAAAACAAGAGATGCTTCTTCACCTTCACCTCCGCTGTAAAGTCGACTGCCGTCACGGTAACAAAAAACCCCTCGGCTGTCGAGGGGAATGGCGATACCAAAACGCCGTCAAGCGTCATTCTTCCTGCGGTTCCCAGATGAGGCGTAGAGCAAATCGACCGCGCTTTTCGGCGCGCTCGTCGCGAACCGAGTTGATACGGCTCCGGCTCAAGCCGAACGCGGCTACCATCACTTCGATGACCGCCTCGAGGTCGGCGATCTCACACTCGAGTTTTTGCGTGGACCACTCCCCCGTGACTCTGCCGGCTTCCGCGTGAGCTTCGGCGGCCTCCTCAACGAGCTTGTCGGCGAGCGCCAACTGGAACTCATTCCTGTTGACCGCGCGCCGCACGAACAGTTTGGTGCCGTCGCTCTCCTCTGCAATCTTCGGGATGCGGTCGCGGATCAGTTTACCGAGCGTGACGAACCGGCGGACGACGATATGCTCCCCAAATTCGGTCGAGGGTACGGTGGTCATCAAATCCTCCTCTGAAAATAGTTGGTGGGTGTACTCTCCGAACTATACCCGGCGAGCATTCCGCCCGTCAACACTCCGGAACGAGCCTGTTATCGTTTTCGTCTCGCGATGGCGTCCACCTGCCATATCTCGTCCAAGATCCCCGGAATGATCTGGTAGTGCTCCCCCTCCGCGGGCGTGATCCACGCGTGGTCAACGATATCCTTGCCGAGCGTGACCTCGCCTTTCGCGTGCCGGCACCAGTAGGAGAGGACGAGGACGGGGATATGGTCGGGGCGGACGAACGTCATGTCGGTGAGGTACGTAATATCCTCCACGGAAAGTCCGGCCTCCTCGAGGATTTCCTTCTCGAGCGTCCGAGAAACGATGCCGTACCACGCGTCGGTCCCCTCCGTGCGCGGCAGGTGCTCGTACTCATGCCGGACGAGCTTCCCGCCCGGGACCGTCCAGAAACCCGGGTAGGCAACCTCGCGGTCGGAGCGCTTCAAAATCAAGTACCGGCCGTCTTTTTCGATGATGCCGGTCACCGTGACGATGTGGAGCCGCGGGTCGGATTTTAATTCTCTGGAATCATTCATCGACACCGAAGCGCTTGTAACTGAACGTTTTGAGCTCGCCGAACCAGTGTTTGATCTCATGCTCCGCTTCTTCGGGCGTTTCCGATGCGTGCATGAGATTCATCACCGCCCGCTTCTCTCGATTTCCGAGTACCGGAGAATCAATAGAGTAGTCGCCGCGGATTGTTCCCATGTCGGCGAGTGCTGGGATTGTCGCCCCCGCAATTTTTCGTACCACATCAACCGCGTGGATGCCCTGTACTACCATCCGTACGAGCGGCGCTGAGGTCATGTAGTCTATGAGCCACCCGCGGACCTGTGTTCCGATTTCTGCCGGGTCCCTCGTGCCGAGCTCTTCAATTGGATCGTACCCGTACTTCTCGTACGTCGCGAGTGTTTTCTTTCCCAACCGCTCGATCCACGATGGATCCTTCGGGTAGTGGTCGTTCATCTGTTCACGCGTCGGGTGAAACATCTCTAATGCCACAATTTTCAAATCCCGTTGCTCAAATCGCCGGATGATCTCTCCAATGAGGCCTTTCCGAACCCCATCGGGCTTTATCATCACGAACGTCATTTCCTCCTTGGGGTGCTTTTTCTGCATACGTTGTCTGTTATTGGTTATTGGTTATTTATTGTCGTCTACTCCTCCCCCGTCTCCACTTTAATCGAGAGCTCGTGGAGCTGTTCGGGTGTGGCTTCGGAGGGCGCGTCCATCACCGCCGCCTGCCCCCCCGAAGAGGCGGGGAACGCAATGAGCTCGCGCACGCTCCGCTCGCCCAAGGCGGCCATCAGAAACCGGTCGATGCCCGGCGCGATGCCGCCGTGCGGCGGCACCCCATGCCGGAAGGCGGTCAGTATATGGTCGAATTGCCGTTTCTGCTCCGCGCTGAAACCGATGAGATCAAACACTTTTTCTTGCACCTCCGGCCGGTGGATACGGACGCTCCCCCCTCCCACCTCGTAGCCATTCAGAACCATATCGTGCTGGAGGCCCCGAACCTTCGTGGGATCGGTTTTTAAGAGCGGGATGTCATCGGGGTGCGGCGCGGTGAACATGTGGTGCGACGGGGCGAACGCAGCCGATCCGGAGCCATGGAAAAAGTCTTCCTTGGATTGCTCGGTAAAAAGCGGAAAATCAATGGTCCAGGAAAACGCAAGCTCGTTCGGATCGTTTTTGTCCTTTCGAAGATCTGGCTTGTCGGTGCCGTACTTTTTCATCGCTTCCGTGTGGGAGAGCCGCGGCCATGGTTTCTCGGTAATGCGCTTTTCAGGGAAAATCGTTTCGACGAGCGCGGTAAAGAGGTCTTCGGAGAGTTTCAGAATGTCCTCCTGCGTCACGAAAGACATCTCAAGGTCAAGCTGGCTGAACTCGCCGTACGCCCGATCCGCACGCGGATCCTCGTCTCGGAAACAGCGCGCGATCTGGAAGTATCGCTCGAACCCCGCGACCATGAGGAGCTGCTTGTACTGCTGGGGCGACTGCGGGAGTGCGTAGAACTTCCCTCTCTGGAGGCGCGAGGGCACGAGGAAATCGCGGGCGCCCTCGGGCGTGGTCTTCGTGAGAATCGGTGTCTCAATTTCGGTGAATCCCCGTTCCGAGAGGTACTCGCGGATGAACCGCACGGACGCGTGCCGGAGCTTCAGGTTCCGCTGCATGCGCGCCCGCCGGAGGTCGAGGTAGCGGTACTTCAAGCGAACCGCTTCATCCACGTCGTAGCCGTCAGTCGAGAGCGGGAACACCGGCGTCTCGGACTCATTCAACACCTCGAGCTCCATGACGGAGACCTCGAACTCCCCGTTTTCGAGCTTCGGGTTCTCCATCCCCTTCGGCCGCTTCCCCACGGTCCCTCGAATGCGGATCACCCATTCTGAACGGAGCGAGTCAGCTAGTTTATAAAGTTCAATACCGCTCTTAGGATTTCCGCCAGGGGCGCCCGCCTGCAACGATGTAGCAACTTCGGGCAGGGATCCGCCTTTGGCGGAGAACACAAGCTGGGCGATGCCGGAGCGGTCGCGCAGGTCAATGAAGATGAGCTTCCCGTGGTCGCGGCGGGTATCCACCCACCCCATGAGCTCGACTTCTCTCCCTTCTTCTCCGGCAATGTCCTTCGCGAGCGTGCGTTCCATCGTGCACTTATCGTACCATCGCGACCGTCATTTCGCAAAAATCCGGAGGCGGCGGCCGTCGGCGACCACTTCAATGGTACCGTCGCGGTCGGTCCGCAGAATGCGCGCGCCGACTGCGGCGAGGCGCGTAAGCACGTCCGGCGTCGGATGACCGTAGCGGTTCTTCCCGACCTCGATGACCGCGAGGCGCGGCCGAACGGCATCAAGAAAACTCGCCGTCGAGGAAAACTTCGAACCGTGGTGCGCAACCTTCAAGACATCAACAGCGCCCACAACCGGCGCAAGCGCGGACTCCACCCTCGCTCCGATGTCGCCCGTGAAAAGCGCCGTCATCCCCTTCCCCGCGAGTTTTAATGTAAACGCCGCGTCGTTCATGACGGTGCCTTGAGCGAGCTCCGGCGTGGGCGAAAGAACGTCAATGCGCGAGCCCGCCAACATTTGTGGCTCAGCGTGGCGCTATTAGCGG
>CAYHFV010000003.1:0-14105 GCA_964356055.1 uncultured Candidatus Saccharibacteria bacterium | reverse complement strand
GCGGCACCCGCGCCGAGGACGATAACTCTGGCGCCGGACGCCTCGACCGCGCGCATGAGGTCCGCAAACGACGCCGCGGTCCCTGGCTTCCCGTTCCAGATGAAGGCGCCGACGCGGTAGCGTTTCAGGACCTCAATGAGGCCGCCAAAATGGTCGGATTCGGCATGCGAGAGCACGACAAGGTCGAGGTACCGGTCGGTCGGCGCGAGCACGTCTCCGAGCGCCGAAAGCACCCGCCCATCCACGGGTCCGCCGTCCACGAGCATCTGCACTCCTGCTCCGCCGGCTGGCGGACCGCCCGGCAAAACGATAAGCTCGCTATCCCCCTGCCCCACGTCCAGAAAATACACGCGCAAATCGCGATTCGCACTGAAAAGAATCTGCCGCCACACCACCGCGTCCAGAACGGCGAGCGCGAGGACAAGAATGAGAATCTCCGTTTTATGCTTCTTGAGTTTTTGTTCGATTGAGCCGGGCATAGGCAATAAGAGCGGTGAGCGCCCCATAGTACGCGACCGTGAGCCCCCACCCGAGCGCGGGCGCGAGCGGGAGGGCAAGCGCCGAGAAAAGCGTGATGACGAACATCTCGAATTTCAAAAGCACCCACGCGACGAGTCCGAGCACGGAGGCGAACACGGTCGAGAGGAATGAGACGAAGGCGATCGCGAATCCCAGCGCCATCGTGGTGGGGACCGCTGAGAGAATAAGGACGTTCGCAATGAGCGAGGTGAGCGAGACGCTGCCGAATTGTGTAATGAGGAGCGGCGCAACGGCGAGCTGCGCGGCGAGCGTCGTCATTAGGTTCTCCTTCCACGCGAGGAACCCTTTCCCCGAGACGCGAAAGAGCTTCCGAAGCGCGGGCTCTAGGTAGACGATGCCGAGGAGGGCGAGGAAGGAGAGCTGGAAGCCAACGTCGAAGAGAAGCACCTTCGGATTCCAGAAAACCATGGCGAGCCCGGCGGCAACGATGGCGTTTCGGATATCGAACTGCCGCCCCGCCTCGCGCGCAAAGAGGATGAGGAGCCCGATGATGGCGGCGCGGACGACCGACGCCTCCGCACCCGTCATCACGACGAACCCGATAACGACAAGGAAGGTGAGAATGAACGCGAGCCGCCGCCGCAAGAAGTAAAGGAAGAGCCCCATCGCGGCCGTGACCACAATCGTGATGTTGTACCCAGAGAGCGCGACGAGGTGCGTCGTTCCCGACCGTCGCATCGCCTCGGTGAACTCCTCGGAAAATTCCGCTCGCTCTCCAATCGTGAGCCCCGAGAGAAACGCCGCCTCTCCGGCGGGGAGGACTCGCGCGAAGGAGTCGGTGACCGCGTGTTTCAGTGAATAGAGAAGTGCCTTGATGGGTGAACCGGCACCGCTCGCCGTCCGCTCAACATCCGCATACCGTACGACGCCCGAGACGCGCTCCTTCGCGAGGTAGCGTGCGTACCAGTCGGGAATCGGCACCGTGACGACCCCCCTCCCCTGGAGCGCGTCGCCATAGGCGACCTCGGGATAGGCCGGGAGCGAGAGAATAATTCTGCCCGAGCGCGGCGGGGCGAGTACGAGACCGGCGCGACGACCGCCGGTCGAGACGACAGGGTCGTTTACCACCATGCCCGAAAAATCGATCTCACGGTCAAACGGAACCGTGACGCTCCTGAACCGACGGTCGTCCCACGTGTAGTACACTGCGCCCGCGGGGAAAAGGAGAACAAGTGCGGCAACGGCGAGAAACGTTTTTCGCGGCGCCGAACTTAGGAACCGTGTGAGGCGCGGGTGAAACGCCCACGCCAGAAAGCAAACGAGTTCGGCTACGACGGTCGCCCAAAGAATCGGGGTCGTCACCCCGGCGGAGGAGAGGAGAACGCCCATGAGGAACGCGAGCGCTCCGAAAAAGAATGCATCCGCGATATGCACGCTTTCGTTATAGCACCCCCCGCGCGGAGCGCAACAGTGCACCTCTTTTTCTCTGCGTCCTCAAAACGTTCCATATGGAACGTTTTGAGGACTGACTATTTCCCCGAAAATTCAGACAATCACCCCGCCGCCGAGTAGTTCAAAATCGTCGAATTTTGACCCTGAGCGTAGCGAAGGGTTACCGCTCGCGCGATAGAACACCGCGGACTGGCCCGGCGCGACGAACTTCACAGGAACTTCAAACTGAAGACTATAAACCATTGACAGGAAAAGTGAATCTCGTGTTCTCGTTTTTTGTTTACTGTCTAAGGTTTTAAGTTGTGCGAGCGAAGCTCGCACAAGCGGCTGCCGGTACCGCACCCGCGCGAGCACAGGGAACCCGGAACGCATACCATCGCGTCTACTTGATACTCTAATGTTCGTACGAACATTAGAGTATTCACCGGTGATGAAACTCACGTCGGTAAGCGTTGCCTCTCTCTGGAAAAGCGCGGGGTCCTCGCTCCCTTCCGCGACCACCAGGATGTTCTTTTTCACATCCTTGCCGGCAACGTAGAACGGGGTGGTTTCGTGCGCGCCTTCGCGCCGGAGCAGTTTTCCGGACTCCTTGATGTCGAGGCCGTGACGCTGGCCGATCGTGTAGAACCAGACGCCGCGATGCTCCCCGACCTTCTTCCCATCGGTGGTGAGTATGTCGCCCCGTTTCTCCTTGATGTGCTTTTTCAGGAAGTCGAACACATCCACATCCCCCAAAAAACAGATACCTTGTGAATCCTTCTTGTCCGCGGTCGGCAAACCCGCTTTTCGGGCCATCTCGCGAACTTCCGATTTCAAATAATCCCCGATCGGAAAAAGACAGTGCGCGAGCTCCTTCTGCGTGAGCGTCCAGAGGAAGTACGATTGATCCTTGCTCGCATCGCGAGCAGCGAAGAGCAACGAGTGACGAGTGACGGGGGTATTCCTGCTTGTCTCCTGTCTCTTGTCTCTTGTCTCTATCCTCACATAGTGCCCGGTCGCCACAAAATCTGCTCCCAGCGAAAGCGCTTTCTTGAGGAACAGCCCGAACTTGATCTCGCGGTTGCACATCACGTCCGGATTCGGCGTGATCCCCTTCTTGTACCCTGCGAGCATATATTCGACTACTTTTTTCTTATACTCCTTCTCAAAATCAAATGTGTAGAACGGGATGCCAAGATGGTTCGCCGCGCGGCGGGCGTCTTCGGCGTCCCGCTCCCAAGCGCACTGCACCCCGACTAGAGCGTCGGGGCCGTCACCACTCCAGCACTTCATAAAAACGCCTGTGCAGTCGTACCCCTGCTCCTTCAAAAGCAACGCCGCCACCGAGCTATCCACTCCCCCCGACATAGCTACGAATACTTTGTTCCGTGTGCTTGACATATTATTTATCTAGTGCTAGAATTGTACCACCGTAACTTCACAATCACAAACCAACAGGAAAATTACCATGAAACATGCTGCGGTTCTTTTTGTAATAATTTTTGGATTTGCTCTTATTGTGTGGGGAACCGTAATTGGATGGAATTCCAACCTCGGATCACCAGAGCGCGAATCAATGGGGCTACTCATCATTCCTGGAGCTATACTCCTTAGTGTCGGAGTCGTCGGCCTGGCGATTCGAAAAGGCGACGGGACATTCCGCATCCCAAAACCGTAGGAGGATAGTATGGATCCACTCACGTTGTCCCCACTCACGTGGTCCCTCATCCTCGCGTACAGCGTCGTAGGATACATATTTATGAGACGCGAGCGGTACCGGTTTCTCGCGAGCCGCGAGGACCCGTTTCTCCCTTTCTTCGGCGGTCTTCTCTGGCCGTTCTTCATGGGCCTCAAGTGGCTCATGAAACGGTATTTGCCAGACGAGCGCTAAATCGACATAATTGAAAACAACCCGCTCTGGCGGGTTTTTGTTTCCCCTCAAAACCAAAAGGCGGCCTTGCTGTCTTTACTATAAGTGTCCCTTGCGATAGCAATAGATACTTTAGTGAACGCTGTAAACCTCAACGCCGAGCAAAAATCTTGCCTTACCGAAAGAACTTTGCTATTCTCCCCTACGCACCTAGTGGCTATTGGCTAGTGGCTAATTTCTATGCTGAACTACAACGAGCTCAAGGTCGGCACGATTTTCACGAAGAACGACGACCCGGACCCGTACGTCGTCCTCGAGTACGCGTTCATCCGGATGCAGCAGCGCAAGCCCGTAACCCAACTCAAGATCAAAAATCTCCTCTCCGGGAAGGTGCAGGACTACGCCGCGCACCAAAACGAGTCGTTCTACGAGGTGGATATCGAGAAGCAGCCGGTCCAGTTCATCTACCACTCGAAGCCCGCCTCGACTCGCCAAGCTCGCGAAGGCGAGGCGGGGGGCCAATACTGGTTCCACGAGAAGGGGAACCCGAAGAACCGCTTCTTCATGACCGACGAGATTCTGGGCGACGCGGGAGAGTATCTGAAAGCCGGCACCGAGGTGAAGGCGTGGAAATTCAACGACAAAATCATCAATGTTGAACTGCCCGTGAAAGTGGATTTGAAGGTGACCGAGGCGCCACCGGGCGTGAAGGGCGACACCGCAGCCGGCGGCACGAAGAGCGTGACGCTCGAGACCGGCGCAAAGGTGAACGTCCCCCTCTTCATCAACGAAGGAGATGTGGTGAAGGTGAGTACGACAACCGGCGACTACGTCGAGCGGGTGGAAAAGGCTTAGATATTTATTACTAGCTCTTTTCTTTTTTACTATTGACTTTACAAAAAAAATCTGCTAAAATATTAGCAGATTTTTCATAATACGCATTTCACACAAAAACCTAGAAGGAGGTAATTATGGAGAAAAGGACGGTTGTTTTGGTGTCGCGAGTTATTACCGTGATTGGATGGATACTCGGTGCGTTCATGACATTCGGTTATCGAATTTTCAACCCTTCACTCTACTCCCCACCAGGAAGCGAAATTGCACACGCATTCTTTACTATTCTCTTTGTCGCTCTGACTATCGTGCTGTTTGCACAAGCCATCATTCGAAGATTGGAGAAAACAGGAAGGGTGGGGTGATGTCCAATGGTCCTGGTTTTCCGTTCTACCATTCCCCGCCTCGCCGGCGGGGTTTTTATTTTCCGAACTTCTGGAGCGCTTCCTTGAGCGATTTCCGGAGGTCGTCAATGCTCGGCTCTTCTTTTTTCGCGTGCGCCTTTCCTCTCCCTTTCCCCTCATCTTCCGGGGTGAGTTCGGCAAGCCGGAGTTCGTGCTCTTTCTGTTCTTCGGGCGAGAGTGCCGGAGTCATTTCCTCTCGAAGGATAGAGGGACGGCGAGGCGGCGGGACCTCGGGACGCGGAACATGCGGACGCGCGGGAGCAGGTGTAGGAACGGGGCGCGAGGGCTGCGGCGCCGGAACATGCTCCGCTCTGCGGGGCGGTGCTCCAATTGGAGGACGAGGTAACCCGCCGGCAGGCTCGCCTCGCTGACGCTCCGGAGAAGCGGGCGGCGCTCCTCCTTCGAACTCAATGCCGAGGCCGGCAAGATCGGATCCGAACCCGCGGCGGGATGGCTCCTCAGCTCGCTCCTCACGGTAGAACTTCGGGACACGCACGGGCTGGAGCTCACCCGCCTTGATCTTCGTGAGACAGTCGAGACAGTAGATCGGGCGCCCGGGCGTCGGTTCAAAAGGTACCGTCGTGGGCTTCCCGCACGAGGAGCAGACGGCCGGGAACTTTCCTTCCCCGGCTCCTCCGGTACTGACACCGAAACCGATCCAGCGGTTAATTTCATCCTCGATCACAAATCGCGGCCGCGCGTACCGCTTTCGGGTCTCCTGGATCACATGCTGCACCGTCATCTCAGACGCCGCCACCTTGAAGGGCGGCAGCGTCGCCGCGGAGAAGGGGCGCGAAGTCACGCCATCCACCATGAGTTTCAGGTAGATGGTCGCATTCGAAAGTCCCACCATATCCTGCGGTGTCACTTCAGGGTCGAACTCGTTCTCCAAAAATTCTGCATCAGACGCGCCTACGCGGAACATGATCATCGTGCCTACGTTTCCGAACACCGCGTCGCGAACTTTCGTCGAAGTGTCGGTCACGAGCTGTCCGATGTACTGGTGCGCGAGCGTAAGGTTCAATCGGTACTTCCGAGCCTCGGAGAGGATGTTTGCGAAGGAGTCGGTCGCAAAATTCTGGAACTCGTCGACGTAGAGGAAGAAGTCGACGCGTTCATCTTCGGGAACGCGCACGCGCTCCATCGCCGAGAGCTGGAGCTTCGTAATGATCATGGCGCCCAAGAGCGCCGAGTTATCCTCGCCAATGCGCCCCTTCGACACGTTCACGAGAAAGATCTTCCCCGTATTCATGATATCGAAGATGTCGATGGTGCTCTTCGACTGCCCCACGATGTTCCGAATGAGCGCGGTCGAAAGGAACTGCCCCACCTTGTTCTGGATCGGCGCGATGGCCTCGTTCCGGAACTGGTCGCGCCACTCCTCGTACTCGTTCACCCAGAACGACTTCACGACCGGATCTTTTAAGTTCGCGATGATCTGCTGGCGGTAATCCTTGTCAACCAGGATGCGCGTGATGCCGAGGAGCGTGGAACCGGGAGTGTCGAGGAGCGCCAGCACGCAGTTGTTTAAAATGTACTCCATCCGCGCGGACCAGGTCCCCGCCCAGATTTTCGTGAAGATGCCCATGAGGCCGGACGCCACGAGGTGCTTGTACTTTGGGTCGGGGAGTTCGAGCACGTTGAAGCCGATCGAATAGTCGGCGTCGGCAGGATTGAAATAAATGACGTCGTTCAGCCGCTCGGCGGGTATCTTCGAGAGCAGCGATTCGACGAGCTCGCCGTGGGGGTCGACGACGCACATTCCCTCCCCGTTCGCGATGTCCTGGATCATCATGTTGTGGAGGAGGGTCGTCTTACCGGTACCGGTCTTTCCGACGACGTAGACGTGCTGGCGGCGGTCCTTGCGCTTCACGCCAAAAAGCCGGTTCTGGTTCCGGAAATTGATGCGCCCGAAATACACGACGTCTTTTTCGAGTGGTTCGGTGCCGGGGGGCATGGTGTATTCTCTCTATTATACGCCTCTTAGCGTTTTACTTCGATGAGCGCGGAGGGTGCACCCGAGAGCCGTCCCCCGCCAACGTAAAAATCGACGTTCGCACCGAAGTAGTTCCACGCCGCGCGGGGCGTTGCGGCAGGCGGGCGGCCTGCGGGATTTGCAGACGGAGCGACAAGGGGTCCGGTTTTCCGAAGAAGCGCCCGAAGGGCAGGCGGTTTCGGCACACGGAAAGCGAGGGAGCGGGTTCCCCGGTGCAGGTAGCGGAACTTCGCGCCTGGACAGGGCAGGATCACACTCACGGGACCCGGCCAGAGTTTCTCCAGGACCGCGACGGTGCGCGGCGGGAGGCGAACGCCGAACTTTTTTACGTCCACGGGCGACGCGATGAGCACGATAAAAGGTTTTCCCGGCTCGCGGTGCCGGACGCGGTAGATGCGTGCTACGGTCGCCGAGCGGAGCGCTGAACCGACAAGGCCGTAAAGGGTGTCGGTCGGCATCACCCCGATGCCGCCGTTTTTCAAACAGTGAACAATCTCTCTCCGCACCATGGTTCTATTGTAAACGAAAGGCTCCAACGACGCAGCGTTGGAGCCGAATATTAATCTCCTCGTTTTCGTACGAAGATGCGCCACGCCTGCCGGCGCGCGCGTTTCATGACCTTTGCTTGCACGGGCCGCGGGAGGCCGGGGCGCCGCGTGGGCGCCTGCCGGAGCGTTGCATGGACATGGGTGGGTTGCCGCCGTTTCGGAACGCTACACGGGCGGATGTCCCGCTGGGACCTCAAGAGTTGTCCGCGAGTCGGTACTACCGCTCCCGACGGATTCGAAAATTCATCGAAAATCGAGTGCATGAAACGATCCTCCTTCTTTTCTATGTTTAGGTGCCGGAGCATTTAAGCACGAGCATACCGATATGTCAAACTTACTAAAATGAATCCCCCGGCGTTCGTCTGAACGTCGGGGGATGAATATGAACCTTACCGCACACCCGCATCCCGGAGGCGGTAGTACCGTTCCGTCTCCTCGTTCCGGAATGCCCCCACAGGCATTCCGTCGCCCTTCCCCGCGTGGAGCTGTCCCGCCTTCGCGTCGCGTTCCGCGGCACGGGCGCGGTACTCGCGCTGCAACCGCTCGCGAAACGCCTCTGCGCGCGCTTTGCTCTTCTCGCGGACAAGCGCGAGAGTCTTCTCGGACAACGGCGTCCGGAAAACATCAAGACCGTTCACACACGGCATCGCCAGGTGGCGGGCGATGAGGTCTGCCTGCGCATCCGTCGCAACCACTGGTCTTCCTTCGTGGAAAGCGACGATCGCGGTGCGGACACGACTTTTCCACCTGCGGATCTTTCCGCAGTCGACTTGAAGAAGATGCAAACCCATAGAGAATTCCTCCAAAAAGAGATTGATGAAATCGTTAATTTTCTGCTATAAATTATAGCACTGACACATATAAAAGTCAATGCGGGGGGTGCGGGGGCACGTTCTACGCCTAGTTTTTAGCTTCTAGATTCTAGCTTCTACCCCTCCCCTACCGTCGCCTTGATGCGCCGGATGCCCGCCGCGACGGCCTCTTCCTTGAGTATCTTGAAACTCCCGATAACGCCCGTCCGCTCAACGTGCGGCCCGCCGCAGATCTCTTTCGAGTACCCTCCCACGAAATAGACCTTCACCTTGTTCCCGAGCTTCGCGTATTTGTCCTCGAATATACCGATGGCTCCTTTCGCTTTCGCCTCGTTTACCGAGAGCAGCTCGAAATGCACCGGTAGGTCTTCTTTTATTCTCCGGTTCACGATCTCCTCGACTCGCCGCAGCTCGTCGGAGGCGAGCTTCCGCGACGACGCGAAATCAAACCGCAGGCGTTCCGCGTTGATGTTCGAGCCCTTCTGGTCAACCGTGCCGCCCATCACATCGATCAATGCCTGATGCAGGAGGTGCGTCGCGGTGTGGAGCTTCACAACCGCGCCCGAGTGGTCGGCGAGCCCCCCTTTGAACTGGCCGGCCGACGCCGTCCGGGAGAGCTCTTGGTGCTTTTTGAACTCCGCCTCGAAGACCGCCGTGTCGATACGGAGTCCCCGCTCACGCGAGAGCTCCTCGGTGAGCTCGAGCGGGAACCCGTACGACTGGTAGAGATCGAATGCTGTTTTTCCGTCCACCTCTCCAAGGCGCGAGAATTCCTTGAGCCCCTTTTCGAGCGCGGCGGCGAACTTTTCTTCCTCCGCGTCGAGCTCCGCTTCGATCCGCTTCCGGTTCGCTGTAAGTTCCGGGTACTCGCCGCCGAAAACCGCAACTACCTCCTCCGCGACCGCCGCCATGCTCCCTTTCTTGATACCGAGGAGCTTTCCATATCGAACCGCGCGGCGGATGAGGCGCCTGAGCACATACCCCTGACCTACGTTTCCGGGTACGATGCCGCACTCGTCTCCTAAGACGAAGGCCGCGGAGCGCACATGGTCGACAACAACGCGCATCGCGCGGGCGGTTTCTCCACCCTCCGCGTACCTCTTTCCGGAGAGCTCCTCCACACGCCTCACGAGCGGCTCCATTGTATCAATGAGAAAGAGCTCGACTCCGTTCACGGCCGCAACGGTCCGCTCAAGTCCCATCCCCGTGTCCACGTTCTTCTGTTTGAGCGGCTCGAAACTCCCGTCCGCCTTCTTGAAATACTGCATGAAAACGTCGTTCCAAATCTCCACCCACCGCACCTCTTTCGGATCGAACTCGGCCGGAGCCGGTTCGTTCCCTGTCCAATAGAACATCTCCGTATCCGGTCCGCACGGCCCCGTCTCCCCCGCCGGCCCCCACCAATTGTCCTTCTTTCCCAGGTAGGCGATGCGCGCGGCGGGGATCCCAAGCGATCTCCAGAGGGCCGCTGATTCGTCGTCGCGCGGCGCATCCTTGTCTCCCGCAAACACCGACACCGCGAGCTTTCCCGCCGAAAGCCCGAGCTCCTTCGTCAAAAACTCGAGACTCCACTCGATCGCGTCCTTCTTGAAATAGTCGCCGAGGGACCAGTTCCCGAGCATCTCGAAGAACGTAAGGTGTACGGCGTCTCCTACCTCCTCGATGTCGCCCGTTCGAATGCATTTCTGAACCGAAACGAGACGCTTTCCGCCGGGATGTGTCTCACCCAAAAGATACGGGACCAAGGAGTGCATCCCCGCGGTCGTGAAAAGCACCGTCGCGTCGTTCTCGGGGGTGAGCGAAGCCGAGGGAATGACAGTGTGTCCCTTTAACTTGAAAAACTCGAGGTAGCGGTGCCGGAGCTCGTTCGAGGTCATCGTTATTCCCCTATTGTAGCGCGCGGCAATCACTTTTTCTACCGTTCCTTGACAGGAAGAAGAGAACCAGGGTAAAACAAGTCCAGTGGTTTCACAATCAAACACGGAGAAAACGAATGGAAACTCTCAACATTCTCACCGGGGCTGGCATCTTCTACGGGATGATGCTCCTCGTGACACTCACCTACCGCATCACGGAACGAGTGACCGCCGTTACCGACATCAGGATCGGTTCATTCCACGAGGTTGCCCTGGAAGCGCTCTACTTCTGGCCGATCTTCCTCCTCATGGGACTCTTCTCCGAAACGCAGAAAAAGAGTACGCGGTGGTTCGTTCGATGCTGGGTTATTATCGCCTGGCTCGGCATCGGTGGAATCGGCACTGGCATCCTCGCTGGCATGCAACTCTCATGGGAAATCTTCCGTTTCTTTTTAGGCGGATCGCTCCTCTGGTTCATCGGCGACATCCTCTTTCTGATCTACGGCATCGTGAAAGGGGAGGAAACCCGCGATGAATCGGACTGAATAATAATTGTTCAATAACAGTTCAGGAGTTTCTATGATCAAAACCAGCGTAATCGATCTGACCGGGAACGGCAAACCGCCGGTAACCATCACCCTAAAACTCGGCGGCTTGAATGCGGTTGAACTGCGGGCGATTGCGCTCGCCGCGCTCAACCTGCACGATATCCCCGATCTCACAGTCGAGGTACTCGACGAACAGCAGAGAGTAACGACGAGGATTTCGTCGTCGTGCACCATCTTCGTAAAATGGAACGAGTCCAGCGCAATAAATGATCTTTTAAAGGGCACCATTTTCGAAAACCTTTTCCGAAAATGATAGGGAGAAACGGTCGCCTGAGGCGACCGTTTTTTTGTTTTCTCTCCCGCCACCGCGTGCTGTCGACACTTTTTTTCTTAGCGGCGCCCGAGCGAAGGACTTTCACAACAATGTGATACAATAACAAAATAAGTGACGGGTATGATAGAATTCTTCTCCTCGCTTGATATTGACCAAGTGAATGCCATTTTCAACGGTGCTATGGCTCTGGGAGCTATTTTGATTCTCCAGCAAATCTCGCTCGCCGAGAAACAGGCAAGGACCAAATTCGAGGATACTATCAATAAAGAGTACCGAGAAATCATTCACCAAATTCCAGCAAGAGCACTGCTCGGTGAACCCTTAACCGAAAACGAACTCCATGAGCACCTCGATGAGTTTTTATACTATGTTGATCTCTCAAACGAACAGATATTTCTTCGATCATTGAACCGGGTCCGGAAAACCACCTGGCGGGAGTGGAACGACGGCATGCGATCAAATTTTCAACGCCCCGCCTTCAAACAGGCCTGGGATCTTATTAAATCAAAAAGCAGTTCAGATTTTAACGAACTGCGACGTCTCGAGGAGTCTGATTTTAGAGAGGATCCAAAAAAATGGAAATAGGAACAACAAGAAGGGACCTGCCTGTATTGAAGGGGTTTGGATTTGGTTTTTAGTACCCTTCGAGTTTCTTTACGTGCCGGTGCGCCCGAATTTTCTCGAGCGCCTTTGCCTCAATCTGCCGGATGCGCTCGCGCGTCACGCCGAATACCTTTCCCACCTCCTCCAAGGTGTGGGCAATGTTATCGTCGAGCCCGAACCGCATGGCGAGAATTTTCCGCTCGCGCTCGGTGAGGTCGGCTAAGATCTCGCGGATCTGGTCTTTCAAGAGTGCGTGGGCGGCGAGCTGGTCGGGCGAGAGCGACTGCTCGTCCTTGATGAAATCGGAGAGCGTCGAATCCTCGTCGTCGTCGCCGATCGGCGACTCGAGGGAGATGACCTCCTGCGATATTTTCTGGATGTAGTGGACTTTCTCGACGTCGAGCCCCATTTCCGTCGCGATCTCTTCCGGCAGCGGCTCGCGACCGAGTTCCTGCATAAGCCGGCGCTTCGTCTGCGTGTACTTCGTGATGGTCTCGACCATGTGGACGGGGATGCGGATGGTGCGCGAATAGTCGGCCAAGGCGCGCGTCACCGCCTGACGAATCCACCAGGTCGCATAGGTCGAGAATTTGAATCCCTTGCGGTAATCGAACTTGTCGACCGCCCGTGAGAGGCCGATATTCCCTTCCTGGATGAGATCGAGGATAGAGAGGTGCGGCGAGCGGTTCACATAGCGCTTCGCGATACTCACCACCAGTCGCAAATTAGCCTGAATGAGCTTCTTCCGGGCCGTCTCGTCTCCGCGTTCGATACGCTTCGCGAGTTCTTTTTCCTCCTTCGAGGTGAGAAGCGCGGTCCGCCCGATCTCTTTGAGGTAGGTCTGGACGGCGTCGGGGAGGTCGGCGTCGATGCGCGTCGCATCCTCAAGCTCGCGTATGGTGATCTCGTCCCGCGTGCGGTCGACCTGCCGGACGAGTGTCGACGATTCGGAGACGCGGATACCCTCCTTTTCGAGCCGGCGATACACCTCTTCGAGGAACGAGAGGTTCCGCTCAATGTCGTGGAAGTAGTTCAGGACCTCCGCGTCCGTCACGAAGCCGCGGCCGCGGCCGCGCTTGATGAGGTCGGCGAGGTGCTGCTCGTACTCCTCGAGTATCTCCGGCGGGATGCGGAACGTGCGCTTCGGCTCCACCGGCAACGGCATCCGTCCTGTTGGTTTTACCGCCGTTTTTTTCTTCTTCGGACGGACCGCCCGCCGCCGATTGAATTTCCTTCTTGTGTGGTGATGCTTCGCCATGCGCATTAACGCGAGGTTTTGAGTTCGTTCAACTTCTGCGACACGTCGTGGAATTCCTGCTTTGCGGCGGTCGCTTCCGCCTCGTCACCACGGTCCTCTGCCCGCTTCACGCGCTTCCTGAGCTCCGCCTGGCGGGCAAGGAGGCGTTCGATGGTGAGTTCGCGGATCAGGTCGCCGAGTTCTTTCGCGAGGGCGCGGGGGTCGGTTCCGATGGCCACGCTCGCCTGCATCTCGGCGAGGCCGTGGAGCGCCGAATCTGGCTTGTCGAGAATTGCCCGGTAGGATTCGGGAAGCAGTTCCTGATTGGACTTCACCATAGCAGAAAACTCCGGGCTCGTAAACGAAAGGGTGACGAGGCGCGCCGCGATGCGGTCGATGCGCTCCGGAGGCGGTGGCGTGTACTCCGCCGCGGCGCTCGCCCCTCCGCCCGCCGGTTCTTGATCCGGAAGGGCGGCAAATTCGTCGAGGAGCGACATCTCGGAGATGCCGGACTCGCGGACGAGCGCTTTGAACCACGCGTCGCGCTCTGCGGCGCTCCGCAGGCGTTTCATCTTCAGAAGAATCGCGTACACCGCCCGCTTCCGCTCGGGAACACCCCCCGCGCCCACGAAACGCCGTTCGATGAGCTGCTCGTAGGCCGGGCGTGCGCGAGCAATGGCGCCTGTAAGGAACGCCGGGTCCTTCTCGCATGCCTCGCCGGGATCCTTATACGGCGCGAGGTCGACCGCTTTCAGGTGAAAATCGTACGGGGAAAGGGCGTCTTGCGCGCGGTCGAGCGCCTTCACTCCAGCGTCGTCGGCGTCGAAACTCATAAGGACGGTGTCGGCAATGCGGCGGAGCCGCTCCAGGTGTTCGCGCGAGAGGCCGGTGCCGGAAACGGCGACCGCGTTGCGCACCCCCGCCTGCCATGCGACGATGAGATCCATTTGCCCCTCCATGAGCACCGCGGTCCGGCTCTTCGCGATCTCCATCTTCGATTTGTTGAGGCCGAAGAGGATGCGCGATTTGATGAAAATGGGCGTCTCGGGACTGTTTAGATATTTCGGCGGCTCTCCGCCAGCGGGCGGATCGTTCGGCCGCGGGGCGGCGCCCGGCAAGATGCGCCCCGTGAACGCCACCGTCTTCCCAACG
>CAYHFV010000002.1:0-25708 GCA_964356055.1 uncultured Candidatus Saccharibacteria bacterium | reverse complement strand
GGGGGCAGGGGGTCGGCATGCTAAACGGCCTCTCCCTCACCGTGCGGAGCTGGGGGAGCACCCGAATGACCTGCGGGATCACGGCTCCCGCGCGGGAGACGATGACCGTGTCGCCAATTTTCAAACCCAACCGTTCAATCTCATCGCGGTTGTGGAGGGTGGCGTGCGTGATGGTGACGCCGCCCACTTCGACCGGATCGAGATCGGCGACGGGGGTGAGCGTCCCGGTGCGCCCCACCTGCACCCGGACCGCGCGGACCACGGTCGTCGCTTCGCGCGGAGAGAACTTGTAGGCGATTGCGGCGCGGGGCGCCTTCCCCACCGCGCCCGCTTCTTCGAAGACGCGGTTATCGTTCACGATGACGACGACGCCGTCGATTTCGTAGGGGAGCTTCTCGCGCCGACGCTCCCATTCGTTTCGGAATCGGAAGGCGTCCTCGAGCGTTCGCGCCGGCCGATTCTCCGGATTCACGGTGAAGCCCCACGAGGCGAGTATCTTATGCCTCTCTTCGTGGGTCGCGATCGCGAGGCCGATATCGGACACGATGTCATACTGGAACGACTGAAGCTTGCGGGCGGCGGGGACCGCCGGGTCGAGTTGTCGAATGGAGCCGGCGGCCAGGTTCCGCGGGTTCGCGTAGGGTTTCTCCCCCCGTGCCCGTTGTTTCCGATTGATGCGTTCGAGTTCGGCTTTCGTGATGAAGATCTCGCCGCGGATGACGAGGTGGTCGGGAACGGGGTGGCGCCCGAGTGCCGTGAGCACATGCGGCAACCCGGCGACCGTTTTCACGTTCCCGGTCACGTCCTCGCCGACCATGCCGTCGCCGCGCGTTGAGGCTTGGACGAGCACCCCTCGCTCGTAGACGAGTTCGACCGCAAGCCCATCGATCTTCAATTCGCAATAGAAACGGGGGTGCGGCGCTCCGGCACGCGCTCGCCCAAGGTATCCCTCGAGCCGCGCGAGCCATTTGCGCATTTCCGTCTCGGAGAACGCGTCGGTGAACGAGAGCATCGGCGCCTCATGCCGGACCTTCACAAACTTCTCGAGCGGGCGGCCGCCGACCACCTGCGTCGGTGAGCCGGTAGTAACAAGGTCGGGGAACCGGCTCTCGAGCTCTTCGAGCTCATTTTTGAGCGCATCGAGCGCCGCGTCGGAGATCTCCGGCGCGTCGAAGGTGTGGTAGAGCGTCCGGTGGTAACCGACGAGCGCGCGCAGCTTTCGGATCCGGAACGCTGCCTCTCGTTTAGTCGTGATCATGCGACGAATCACCGCGCCCCCTACTGAAACGGACAATCCGGGTACCCGATGGAGTAGGGTTGGTTCAGGGAGGCCGACTTCAGAGCCTCCATGATTCTCAGCTGGCTGCCCGACCCGTGGTTGTAGTACCCCGCCGCAACATCCCACACGAACATTCCCCGCGCGCCGCGCTCCCTCACGTACGCCCACTTCGCGTACTCGGAGCACTCGTTGTCAAACGATATGAACCGGTCGTTCGCATCAATCGGAGTATCCACGCTCACGTAGGCTGCCTGTGCCACGCTGTCCCACTGTTCAACGTAGCTGGAATACTGGGACTTCCAATACCAGTATGCCTGGTCACCAGAAGCCCACGGATTCGTCGTGTAACTCTGACGAGGTGCGGTCACACCACCGGTCGGCGTACCATTCCCCCCACCCCAAATGGTCGCGCCCATTGACGATCCAACTACGATTTTTGAAGCTGGGAATCCTGCGTTTATGTATCTTGTATAAAACCCGTCTATCGAAGGAACTAATCTATTAGTATTAGGGAATACAAGTCCCCCATCATATAATGGCCCATTATGCCAAGTAATCCACCCCGGCCACGCTCCCGAGTAGTCGTACGACGACAGGAAGATGAAATCCATGAACGGCACTACGGGCACATAGCTCAATTCGTCGCCCGGTCCGGCGTACGCGGTTATCAGGTACCTCCCGGGTTCCCTCTGTTCGTACTTGTTTCGCAATTCCGTAATAAATCCTATCCACTGCGAGCGTCTCGATTCCGGAATGACGACTTCCCAGTCGAGGTCCACGCCGTCGTACCCGTTGCTCTCCGTGAAGTTTACAATGTTACCGATGAACTGAAAGCAATTGGTCCCGGACATCGTACAATCGCCGCTCGTTGCCCCCTCAAACCGCTGGTCCCAGGCGGTGCTCGCTCCGCCGAGTGTGAACAGGATTTTTTTACCGGCGATGTGCACCGCGCCGACGACCTCGCTGATCTGGGACTCCAGAACCTCTCCCCGGTTGACGCTCCCGTCGGCTTCGAAGCCCATCGCAAAGTGCAGGACGTGGGTGAACAGATCCAAGTTAATCATCGCGCTGAGAACCGGCGGGGTGTGCCTCCACGACGTGTAGTAGGTCGCAATGACCGTATTGGTCGGGGGCGGGGGCGGAGGGCTCCCGTAAACCGTGAGCGTTCTCGTCCCGCTCGCGGGGTCCCTCCCGCTGTTGTTTAAGGTATCGCGCGCAGTCGCGTAGTAGCGGTGCGCTCCCGCTGCGGGGTAGTTCACCACGGAGGCACACGGAGACGAGGGGCACGTGTTCGCCACAACACCGTCGAGGAAGAGCTGCACCTGCGAGATTCCCGAAGCACCCGTTGCGACTGCGGTTAGGGTGATCGGCTGATTGATCAGGGGAACGGCGGGCGCGTACGTGACCGAAACGACCGGCGGGGTGCCCTGCGAAACGAACGTTGCCGTTACCGACCGGTTAGCGTCCATCAGCACACTGCAGCTTCCTGTCCCCGCGCAGGCGCCGCTCCACCCCGTAAACGTGCTCCCGGAGTCGGCCACGGCGGTCAGGGTGACGCTCGTGCCGGACTGGTACGGAGCGGAACAGCTCATCCCGCAGCTGATCCCCGCGGGATTGCTCGAGACGGTTCCCGCACCAGTCCCGTCCCTCGCGACGGTGAGCTGGTACGTCGGGATGGCTGCCGTTACCCTGAGCGTCGCTCCGTTTGAGGTGGCGCTCCCCTCCGTATTCGTCGCGATGCAGCGGAAGACGGATCCGTTATCGGAGAGCGCCGCGGGCGGCGTCGTGTACGAGGAGGCCGTCGCGCCCGGGATGTTCACGCTGTTCTTTTGCCACTGGTAGGCGGGCGCGGGATTGCCGGACGCCTGGCACACGAAGGTTGCCGTCTGACCCACAACGACCGTCTGCGACTGGGGCTCGGTCGTGATAGAGGGGGGCGCGGGGATGGAGGGCGGCGCAGGACCGCCAAAGGAGAGGGTCCTCTTCACGCTCCGAATGGTGCTCGCCGTCACATCGCGCCCGACCGCTGAAATGGTGGTCGGGTCAGTATGGAGCGTGAGGGGGGGGATGGAAAGCTCGACCGAGTACGACGCGCCGTTTCCGAGCACGGCGTTCTGCCCCAGCGCTTCGAACCTGGGCGTCGCCGCGGTGCACGGTGTGCTCCAGCAGAGGCCGATCTCCACCTCTGCCTGCATCGCCGGGTCGATCTCGTTGTTGTGGAAGCGCAACCCCCGCTCAAGGCCGGCGTCCGCGGCAAAGATAGCGGTCGTCGAAAGCCCCACGTCCTTTGACTGGCGGAGCTCATAGAACGTGAAGAGGCCGACAATCGCGGTCGCCATCATGAGCATGGACCCCATGAGGACGACGAGAAATATCATCGCCTGCCCCCTCACCAACTTGCGGTGAGTACCGCTTTCTTGCGGCCGGAAATCGCGGTGGTATTCGGCAGCGATGTTCCTAGAATCCCTCCCGGTTGGTGGGGGGGCCTGGCCTCGGCGGCGGGTACCGGCGGAGTAGTGAAATATCATGGGACCATGAATCATCGGTTGAAAATTTAGAGAAAGTACTAACAGTTTCTGAACACCTGCTCCGGCACGCCGGGCGCCTCGACGGGGAAGGTTCGCGCGCTCACGGTCGTCTGGAGGCGGACCGCCTGCGCGGTCACCCGCGTGTCGGGAGACTTCACCTCGAGGTAGGCGGTGACGCGCCACGGGTCGCAGTAGCTCCCATCCCCCTGTCGCACGGTAAAGTGGAGGCGCGAGACGTCAACATCGGGCCCCGTGAGCGGCACGGTTCCCTGCTCCTCGGTCATCTTTACGAGCGTGCCGCGCCCGGCATCGACGGTCCGCGCGTAGGTCGTCGTGACCCCTTCAAAGTTCACGAAGGTGAATTCCTCGGCAGTTAGATTGCAGGGAGCGATGGGGGGGCGGTAGCTCTCCTCGCAGAAACGGACGCCGGTGCGGATGTCGCGGGAGACCTGTTCGAGCGCGGCGGAGGCGTTGTTGTCGATCGACATGAGGTGCACGAGCGTCCGCTGGCCTTTGAGCGCCTGGACGAAGACCCCCACCGCGGTCGTCGAGAGCGTGAGGAAGATGCCCGCCGCGACGAGGAGTTCGACGATGGTGAATCCCGTTAGAGATTTCGCATTGGGTGGAATGCCCTGCAAGAAAGTGTGCCCCACAAAGCGCCTCTGATGTCGGCATTGGTCCCGACGCCGCATCTCTAACGGGATGAATCCTTTCCGATGAGTGTTGACGTGTTTGTACCGCATACGTTACTGCCGCCACTTGTAGAACCGATCACTCACGACCGTGGTGTAGCTCCTGCCGCGCGCCGTCCAGTAGACACGCGACTCAACATCCATCCGCACGTACTCGCCGCCCACATAATCATTCCACTCGACGCGGACGAGGCGCTTGAACGGGGTTTCGGTACCCACCGCGTACCCATACAGGGGGCGGTTGCTGCTCTCGTCAACGCGCAGAACGGGGAGTGTTGAAACATCCGGCTCCTGATTTAGGTTCAAAGAAACGAGCGTGATGTTTCTAACATTCGGAGGATTCCCTCCTATGTTCACAATATCTCCGTCATAACTCACCTGGTACCAGCCGTCCCAGAATCCAGCGGGAAAAACGAATGAAAGCGAGGACCAGGGGTACTGGTGCGCGAGCGCCTTGTCCACCACGTTCTTTATGACCTCGACTCCCTCCGCGGCGAGGTTCGCCGCCACGAACCGGCCCGTGACGATGTCGTTGTACCGCATCGAATTCGTGATGAGGTTTAAAATGCCCAAGATGCCGACCGTAAGGAGGCTCACACCGACCACCGCCTCGATGATCGCGCTCCCCCCGCGCCCTCTCTTCCATGCCTTCTTCCCGAGTGAGTTCAGATCCATAGCGCTAGAACGATGAGATGTGGGCGCCCGAGCCGACCCGCGCCGAGGCGGCGCGCGTCGTTCCAAAGATGCGGAGGGTGATGGTCGCGGTCGGCTGGTACTGGTCGAGGAGGAAGCCGCCCGAGTAGGTCTTGAGATACGGGGCCTCGAACGCAATGTCAGCGGCGGATGAATCAACGCGAATGCCATCGCCGAGCCGCACCGCTTCGAGTAATTCGTCCCCCCCGTCGTAGCGCTTATTGAACGAGGGTGCGCCGTCGCAAACGCACCGGCCGCACGGACTCACCGCCGGAAGGTCCTGAAAAAGGATCATGCGGTTCGGGGTCGCGCTTGTATCGAACGAGACGCCGAACGCGCACGAGCTTATGGAGGCCGTGCCTCCGCCCTCAACGGTGCCGATATAGCGCCCGAGCGCGAACGATTTCGCGCGGGTGAGGATTCCCACAAGGCGCGCCTGGTCGATCGTGAGCATGAGCTGCTGCCGCGTCTCCCGGTTGAATCCCATGACGACGCCCGACATGAGAACCAGGATGCTCACCGCAATGAGCGTCTCGATAAGGGTGTATCCCGTTAGAGATTTCGTCTTTGGTGAAATATCCCGCATAGGAACGTGCTCTGAAGGGTGGGTGCTAACGGCGCTGGCACCGGGGCCGCATCTCTAACGGGATGTATCCTCGCGGTTTTTCCATCGCACTTCAATTATACACCCTCCCACCAACTCACGGTGGATACTGCCCCCTCTCGGCTAACGGCTGCGGCGTCATTCAACGATCCCGTCGCCGGAATTTTCCATTGTTGGTGGGAGGGTACACCCCGTGACGCTCTTCTTCACCCGAGAAATCGGCACACGCGCTCCACACACAACGGGTGAGTGCGGCGGGACGCGCTCCGGCGTGTTTCCTCCGCACCTCCCACTGCGTCACTGCATTGAATCCCGATCGCAGGAATCCAAAAAACACGGATGCAGAGATCACACTCGAAAGAGCCCGAAGTACCACCCGATGATCTTCGCGCCTAAAAACACCGTCCCGAGGACCCCCACGACGAAGAACGGGCCGAACGGCACGAGGTCGCGCAGCGTTCGTGTGCCGAGCACGATGAGCACGCTCCCCCACAGGCCGCCCACGATGAACGAGAGCGCGATCGCGAGGCCGATATCGGGCCACCCGAGCACGAGCCCCGACGCGGCGGCGAGCTTCACGTCCCCGAACCCCATCGCGCGGCCGCGCGAGAGAAAATGGAGCAGCCCGAAAAGCGCGCCTCCCACGGCGACGCCAAGAAGGTGGTTCAAAAGAACGCTCTGAAAAGGGGTAAAGAGCAACTGGTAATGGGAAAGGAATGAGCTGCGAAAGACGGGGAGCGTGTCAGCGTACCATGCAAGGTTCGCGGTGACCGCGAGGCCGAGGATGGCGATCGCGAGACTTACACCATTCGGGATAATGAAATGACGGACATCGATCACGACGAGCACGAGATAGAGGAGCACCGCGGCGACCCAGAGGGCGATGAGGAGGTAGTGGGTGAGCGGCGCTCCGAGTGAAAAAAAGAGTTGGTCGCTCACGCCCCAGAACCGATTGAAAAAGAGCGGGGCGAGGCCGACGGCGCACCCGGAGAGCAGCTCAATGAGCGGGTACTGCAGGGAGATGCGGGCGCCGCAGGAGCGGCACCGGCCGCGGAGCGCGAGAAACGAGAGGAGCGGAATGAGCTCGAACCACCGGAGCGTCGTGCCGCACGAAGGGCACCGCGACCGTCCCCGGAGGTCGGCGAGCGAGAACAAGCGACCCTCCGGTTGATACCGGAGGGTCGCCACGTTCAAAAAACTTCCAATAGTGGTCCCGAAAACAAAGAGGAGCGTGTAGAAAAGTGAGTACGGCACACGCGCGATCCTACGGGCACCGGTGGCTCGCCGCGTCGGTCGGAATGATGGTGAGGAGTGACGGGAGGTCGGCATAGAATCCCGCCTTCCCCACCGAGTCGACACAGTAGTAGTTTATCTGCTCGGTCGCCCCCTGTCCCACTTTCAGGTTGAGCGGCGAGTAGACGAGAAACGCCCGCTCGTCCTGCGAGACCCGGAGGTTCAAGAGTCCGCCCTGATTCGCGATGTCTTCCGCGAGAGTTAAGAGGCGTTCGTCTACGATCGCCCCCCGCTCGGTGTCGTTCGCTCCGAGGCCCACGTAGACGCCGCCGTTGCTCGTCACCTCCCCGAGCGCCCGCGCCTGGTTCACCTCCGTTAAAATCCGGGAATCCTTCGCCTTGTCGCGGGCGGGCCCCAAGCTCGTGAGGAGCACGGAAGAGAGGATGCCGATCACGGCCACCACGACGAGCATTTCGATCAGCGTGAACCCCTCACTCAACCGAGTATGTCGTGCACTCCTCCGGTTCAAACGGAAAACCCACCTCAACTCGTTCCGAAAAACGGGCGTCGTTGAGTGAGGGGTGAACCCCCCCCTGCGGTTGTATTCGGTTTTCTCGGTTCCCGTCTTCATGAGAGAAAGGCAAACAGTGCCTGGCGCGCCGCGTTATCTACGCGACTACGACGCACGCCTCATTCATACATGCACAAAACAGCGAGTAAAACGTGTCTGTCTTAACGCTATGGGCAACCAAATACTGATCCGCTGATCGTCCCAGTCTCCTGGCGCGAAACGCCATTCGTGTCAACACACCACCAGCCACCACTATTCAGGTTCGCGGCGTACATCACTCCCATAGTCAAAGTACCCATTTCGTTGCGGTACTGATGCAACCCGGCTGTTCCTCCACTGCTTGTGATATCAGACGAAATTCGTTGGAGTGCATTACCAGTTGATATAGCGTTGATAGTGGCCCACGCATTACCGCCCCCGGTTTCCGGAAGAACATACGAAGACCCATTAAATGACGCTTCAGCAATCAGTCGAGCCTGGCTAACCGCGCTAATGATTCGCGCATCCCGCGCCTTCGCCCGCGAGGGACCGAGCGCCACGAGCGTGACGGACGCCAAAATGCCGATCACGGCGACCACCACGAGCATTTCGATTAAGGTGAATCCACCTTTTTTCATACGATAGTTTTTGCTGTTAATACCGTTGCGTATAGCTCTCATTCGACCTTTTCATTCCGTGGCTCCATTATACCATACTCGCCGAGCTACCCTACCCGCCGAAGGTCTGCGTCATGCTGTAGAGCGGGAGGAGAATCGCGGCGAAGAGGCCTGCCACCATGAGACCGATCACGACGAGGAGGATCGGCTGGATGAGCTCGACGAGGTTCGACACCGCATCGTCCACTTGACGGGTGTAAAACTGCGAGACGCGCATGAGGAGGTTCTCGAGTCTCCCCGTCGCCTCCCCCACTGCGACGAGCTGGGAGACGAGCGGGGGAAAGTACCGGCTCCCCCGCAAGGCCTGCGAGAGCGGCACCCCCTTCCGGACGTTCTGCGCCGCGCCGTGCAGGATGTCTTCGTAGACCGTGTTCCCCACCGTGTGCGAGGAAATCTCGATCGCCTGGGGGATCGTGAGCCCCCCTTGGATCAGCACCCGCGCCGACTCGGCGAACCGCGCGATAAAGAGCTTCTGGAAGAGCCCCCCCAAGATCGGGAGGCGGAGCGAGACCTCGTCGAACACCACCTTTCCCTCGCGCGTCCGGGAGTAGTCGGCGAGGACGAGGAACCCAATGACGGCCGCGAGAACGATCCCCCACCACCAGGTCGTGATGAACTTCCCCACGACGATCAGGGCCTGGGTAACGAGCGGGAGGTCGATGTTCGCCTCCTCGAAAACGGGGGTGATCTGGGGGAGCACCATCGTGAGCATGACCACGACGACCGCGACGAAGAGGACGATGACGAATGCGGGGTAGATCAGGGCGTTCTTGACCTTTCCGGAGAGGATGAGCTGCTTTTCCTCGTAGTCCGCGAGAAAGTCGAGCACCTCGGCGAGGCGGCCGGTCACCTCGGCGGCGCGGACCATGTTCACGTAGAAATCGGAGAAGACGCTCGGGTGGCGGGCCAGGGCCTGCGAGAGCGAGAAGCCGGATTCGATGTCCGCGCCGAGCGTCGCGATGACCTCCTTCAAGACCGGCTTGTCCATCTGCGCGTAGAGGTTCCGCAAGCTGTCGCCGATCGGCACCTGGGAGGCGAGGAGCGTCGCGAACTGGCGCGTGAAGATCATGAGGTCCGCGCCCCGCACCCGCTCGAAAAACTCGGTGAGGCGCGCGTACCACGCGTTCTCCCGCACGACCTCGAGCGAGAGCACGAAAAGCCCGTGCCCCATGAGGACCGAGAGCGCGGCCTCGCGCGAGGCCCCCTCCACGTTCCCCACCTGGAGCTCTCCCTCTTTGGTTCGCGCTTTGTAGGTAAACTTCATCCCGTTAGAGATGCAGCTTCGGTGCGACCGCCGACTGCGCGGCTGCGCTTTCGAGTATCATCACGATGTACATTTCCATTTATTGAAATCTCTAACGGGATTCATACGGTGGCGGGTGCGCTAGGAGCGTTCGAGGAGGATGCGGAGTTCGCCGGGGTTCAGCGAGTACCCCTCCGCCTGTTCGAGCGAGACCTCCTTCTGCCGAATGAGGTTCACGAGCGAGCGGTTCAGGGACATCATCCCCTCCTGAACGCTCGTCTCGATCACGAGGTCGATCTGGTAGATCTTCCGCTCGCGGATGAGGTTCCGAATGGCGGAGTTCGTGAGCATGATCTCCATCGCGGGGATGCGGCCGCCACCCAGGCGCGGCACGAGCCGCTCCGAAATGATGCCGACCAAGGTCGAGGCGAGCTGGGAAATGACCTGCCCCTGCTGCTCCGGCGGAAAGCTGTCAATGATGCGGTCGACGGTCTGCGACGCCGAGTTCGTGTGGAGCGTCGAGAACACGACGTGGCCGGTTTCGGCCGCGGTCATGGCGGTCGCGATCGTCTCCGGGTCGCGCATCTCGCCGATCATGATGACGTCGGGGTCCTGCCGGAGCACCGACCGGAGCGCCTCGTGGAACGAGGTGGTATCCTGCCCCACCTCGCGCTGGGAAATGATGGAGCGGTCCTGGGCGAACAGGTACTCGATCGGGTCCTCGATGGTGATGAGGTGGTCGGTGCGTTTGTGGTTGATCTCGTCCAAGATCGCCGCGAGGGTGGTGGATTTCCCGTGCCCGGCCGGCCCCACCACCAGAATGAATCCCTGGTTCAGGCGCGCGAAGTCGTGGAGGAGCGGGGGGAGATGCAGCTCCTCGATGGTTTTGATCTGGGCGGGGATGAGCCGGAGCGCCGCCGCCATGAACCCGCGCTGGAAGTACACGTTCACGCGGAAGCGCGCCTTGTCCTCGAAATTGTACGAGAAGTCGAGCTGCTTCAACTTCAGGAAACGGTCGCGCTGCTCTTCGGAGGAGAGGAGCGCGAGCACCAGCCCCTCGGCGTCGCTCTTCGTCAAGATCGGCTCTTTCGCGAGCGGGATCAGCACCGAGTCGATGCGGATCGTGGGGCGCCGCCCCACCGCAATGTGGAGGTCGGAGGCGTTTTGGCGCGCGGTCGTGAGGAGAAGTTCGCCGAGCTTGCGTTGGAAATCGGAGAGTGCCATGTGCGGTCGTTCACATTTCAGTATACCCTCCCCCCTCCGTCTGTTCCACTCGCGCTCATGTTGCCGTCGTTTCCTGGAGCACCTCTTCCACACGGATGTCCCCTTTGAGCGCTTTCAAGATGCCGTCCTGGCGGAGCGTCACCATGCCCTGGCGGCGCGCCACTTCCCAGAGCTTCCCCTCAGTAAATCCGGCGTTCACCATATTCGACACCGCCTCGTCCATTTCGAACATCTCGAAGAGCGCGGTGCGACCGACGGTTCCCTTGCCCCGGCACACCTTGCACGTCTGTTTCGGTTCCGCGCGGTAGGTTGAGAAGGGAGGCTTCCAGGTCACCGCGCGGCGGACGTCGGCGGGCAGGAGCGAGAGCTCGTGCGCGATCGCCTTCTGAACGTCGATCGGCGCCTCGGAGATCTTCCGACACTCGGGACAGAGCTGGAGCACAAGGCGCTGCGCGATCATGAGGTTCAGCGCCGAGGAGAGGAGGAACGGCTGCACCCCGAGGTCGACTATCCGGGGAATCACCCCGACGGCGTTGTTCGTGTGGATCGTCGAGAGCACCACGTGGCCGGTCAAGGCCGTATTCACCGCGAGGGAGGCGGTCTCCGCGTCGCGAATCTCACCCACCATGATGATGTCGGGATCCTGCCGGAGCATCTGCCGGAGCCCGGAATCGAAGTCGTAGCCGATCTCCGGCTTCACCTGCGACTGGTTGATCCCCTCCATGAAGTACTCCACCGGATCCTCGAGGGAGAGGATGTTCACCGTGTCCTTGTTCAGCCGCTGCATGATTGCGTAGAGCGTCGTCGTCTTTCCAGAGCCGGTGGGGCCGGAGAGGAGGATCATCCCGTAGGGGCGCACGATCGCCGCTTCGAGCACCCGGGCGTTGTGTTCGGAGAGTCCGAGCTCGTCGAAATTCCGGAGCCCCGTCGTCGGATCGAGGACGCGAATCGCCACCTTCTCGCCGGAGGGTGTCGGGAAACTCGCGACACGGAAATCGATATCGCGGCCGAAGAGGATGGTGCGGAATCGTCCGTCCTGCGGAATACGGTTCTCATCGAGCTTCAGGTGGGCCAAGACTTTCACCCGCGAGACAACCTGCGAGGAGAGCGATGAAGGAAGCGACGTCACCTCTTCCAATTTTCCGTCGATGCGGAAGCGGATGCGGACGCGCGAGCGCTGCGGCTCGATGTGGACGTCCGACGCGTTCGATTCGACCGCCTGACGAAGCGTCGAGGCGACGATTTTGATGACCGGCGCGTCTTCCGCAGATCCCCCCTCCTCGAGCGCGACGCGATCGGCGTTCTCCGGGAGGTCGCCGAGCGCCTTGACCGCCGCCTCGACCTCGCTCGTGTAGGGCATGTAGAGCCGCCACACGGCGCGCAGGTCGGAGGGCGTGATGAGGTAGACGCCGAGGCTCACCCCTTCTCGTTTCGCGATGAACTTGAGCGCCTCTTGCGCCCGCTCGTCGTCCGGGCGGAGCATGCCGACCACGAGGAGGTTTTTCGAGAGCGAGAGCGGCGCCACACGGTAGGTGACCGACGTCTCGCGCGGCACGAGCTCGAGGAGATTCTTTTCGAGCGTCGTGGCGTCAATCGGCTTGTACGGCGCGCCGAGGAGACGACTCTTCACTTGGGCGATCTGGACCTCGTCGGCGGCGCGGCGGTCGTAGAGCAGGTCCTCCGCGGGCCGCTGCGCGAGCGCCGCGTCCTTTATGATGCGGTCGGCGGTCGGCTGGTCGATGATGCCCTCGGTAACGAGAGTGCGGAAAAGATCGAGGTCGGTCATGCGCCGATTTTATCCGAGCGAAGCGAGGTCATAAAATCGAGCGCCCCGCCCTCTAGGCGCCCATTTTTCTGTTCTGTTTGCATCATGCAAATTATATTCCATCTGACGCCTCGGTGCATCCGGCATAGAGGGCGGGGGTAAGGTTTCGTTCCCCCGGCGTCCCGTCGGGGACAAAACCCTTACGGCCGGAACGGATTCGACCGTCCGGTCGGCGGGAGCACGAGCGGCGTGGTGAAATCCTTGAGCGCTTTGAAATTCGATGAATTCACGATCGCCTGCGGGTCGAACACTTGCACCTGGGCAAGGGCGTTGATGTTCGAGAGATCGATCGGCGCGACGACGTCAATGAGTTGCGGCTTTTTGAAAAAGAGGTAGTAGCTCCCGAAAAACACCACGAGCACGACGACCCCGATTCCAACGATCGAGACCCAGTTAATCGGTTTTTTTTCTTCTTCGAGGATGATGGCCATAGAGACGAGAGGGTTTAGGGTTTAGGGTTTAGGGTTTAGGGTTTTGTGTTTCATTCCTGGAAGTACATCTCAAAATCGATGGAAAGTCGGTCGGCGTTGTCCGATCCTCTCGTCGGGACGAATCCGAACGCCTGGACGTTCGCGACGCGGGCGCTCTCCTCGATCCGCGCGAGAAATTGCCGGAGGCCCTGGTACGAACCGACCGCCACCACTTTCACCTGGATCTTCCCTAACTTTTTGATGAGATCCTGCGTTTCGGGAGTGCTCGCGGCGTCCCGTTTCGCGGGGGTTCGGCCCACAAAAGTCTTGAAGTCGAGCGAGGTGAGCGTCACCCCCGATACCCGCGCGACCGCCTCGATCTGGCGGAGCGCCGCGACATTCTGTTCCCCGTTCGGAACGGCGAGGGACACCGCTTCGCGCACCCTCCCGACGTTCTGGAACTGAGCGATGAGATTCTGCACCTGACTCACCACTTCTTTCTGGCGGCTCAAGAGGTTCGACTTTGCGAGGAGCGTTGCCCGAAGCTTGTTTATGTCGTCCATCTGGGGGCGGATGAGATTCGCGTAGATCACAACGGCGCCGATGAAAAAGACGACCGCTCCGGCAATGCTCAAGATTCGTTTCGTTGAAGCGCGCATAGGGAATTACGGCACCGGTTTCAAGAACGCCTCGGGCTTGAAAACGACTCCGATCGTGAAGCTGACATTCCCGGTAGCGAGATTCACTTTTTCGAGCGTGACGTTACGAACCTCGCGCGCCTGTTCGAACACCGCCATCTGCCCCGCGACCGTTTCGAAGGTCGTCGCGACGCCGTTCAAGGTGAGTTTCAGATCATTCACCTTAAGGTCGGCGTCGTTGAAGGTGAGTCCGCTCGCGGTGTACCGCTCGAGGAACGGGAACGCGTTCGCGGTAAAGAGGTGCTTCTCGAGGACCGATTTGAGGTGCAAGAGCTGCGAGTAGAGCACCGTGAACCGTTCCTGCTCGTCGGCGTTCACCTGCACCGCGAGTCCCTTGGTCTCCGCATCGACGCTCTCGATCTGACGGTCGAGGTAGGCGCGGTAGCCGAACCGGATGCCGAGGAACGCGAGGAGTGCAAATGCGAACAACCCGACCGCGAACGCGGTGAGGCGCCACGGGAAGCTGGCGGTTGCGCCGAGCGCCGCGAACTGTTCGCGGCTCCCACTCACGGTTGGCTGAATTCCTGCGGTTTCCATAGTGCTAGGCGCCGCCCGCGGCGATGAGTTTCTCCGCGAGCCCGAGCGCCACGGGGAGTTCGTTCCCCAACACGCGAATCGTCGGCTCGAGCGCTCCGGGGTAGCGGATTGCGGCGAGCGGGGAGGGCGTCTGAACCGCGAGGTGCATCTGCGCCGCGAAGTAGTCGCGGATGCCGGGAAGGTTCGCCGTCCCGCCCACAAGCATCAGTTCATCCACCGTTCCCGTTGCGGTTTTCTCGTAGTTTACCTTCGCGCGCACACACTCCTGTATTATAACATCCAAAAACGGCGCGAGGGAGGTCGAGAGGTCATATTCGGTGGCGGACCCGATGAGGCCGCGACGGCGTTTCAGCTCTTCGGCGCGCCAGAGGCTCACCCCGAACGTCCGCGCAACCGCCTGCGAGAGTGTCGCCCCTCCATAGTCGGTCTGGGTGACCTGTTTCACTACGCCCCGTTCGGCGACGACGAGCGTCGTCGATTCGCCGCCGAGGTCCACGATGAGCGTTGCGGGAGCGGTGGGTGAAAGAAGCGCGCGGGCGAGCGCGGACGCCTCGAGCTCAATGCCGACCACGCGGAGCCCCACTGACCGGAACAAATCCTGGTAGGTCTTGATGGTCGCGGTCGGTATCGCGGTCACGAGTAGCCGCTGGTAGCGGGCACCGCGCGGGCTGTCAAATTCCCCCACCTTCGCCCACTCGATGTTCACCCGCTCCACCGGCATGGGGATATACTGGCGCGCTTGAAAAGAAATGAGGCGCTCGGTCTCCTCGGGGGAGAGGAGCGGAATCTCGATCGGAACGAGGAACGCGGCGAACGAGGGGAGCGAGGCGACCGCGAACCGGGTGGTCGGCCGCACCTCCTCAAGGAGGGTTGCGAGGTAGGCCGACGCGTCGCGCGGGACGAGCCGGAGCGAGCCTGTCTGGAGGGCGGCATTCCCCCGTTCCAAGTATTCCTTGGTCTCAAGAACGCCGTAATTCTTGAGGACCATCTGGTCGCCGAGCCGGTGCACTTCCGCCATCTTGATCGACACCGTTCCAATGTCGACGCCGAGCACCTCCCGGTACGAGACGAACCGGCGGAGGTCGCTGAAAAAATCCGAAACGAAACGGAAAAAGCGGGGCGGCATAGGCAGCGTCGTGCCTTCATTGTAACACACCTCGACCGAGGCGCTGGTGTAGGGACACGAACGTACTAAAATGGGGGTATGGTTGGAACGGGAATCTTTCTCGGAGCGGTACTCAATGCGCTCTTCCCCCGGCGGTGCGTTGCCTGCGGATCGAAAATCGGCGCGGGTGATCGCTTCACAAGCGTGTGCAACCGGTGCTTTGCGGGCATCCCGCGGACGACGCACCTCGTCTGCCTCACCTGCGGCCGGAGGGCGATCGCGCTCCGGAGCGTGTGCCACCCGCGCCTTGGCGCAACGCTCGCCGCGGCAACCGGGTACGCCGCGCCCGCGGTGCAGGCGCTCGTGAAGGCGCTGAAGTACGAGGGGAGGCGCGATGCCGCACTCCCGCTCGCAACCCTCATAAAAGAACAGCTCGCGTTACTGCTTCCGGTAACGGGCGCGCCACGGGCGCCGTTTCCGCTCGTTCCCGTCCCGCTCCACCGGAGCCGTGAGCGAACGCGCGGATTCAACCAGTCGTTCCTCATCGCGGACGCGCTCGGGCGGCTCCTCCCCGGCGCAGTTGCGATCGCGCCGGGCCTGCTCCTTCGAGAGCGCCGTACCGTCTCGCAAACCGAGTGCGCAGACCGCCTCGCGCGCGAGCGGAACGTCGCGGGCGGATTCGCAGTCCCGAACCCAGAGCGCGTCCGCGGCAAAACGGTCATCCTCGTAGACGACGTCTGCACCTCCGGCGCGACCGCGCGGGAGGCGGCGCGAGAACTCCGGAAGGCGGGCGCCGCGGTGGTCATCGCGGCAACGGCGGCACGAGCCTAAAAGATCAGCACCCAAGGGTCATAAAAACATCAGGAAATCGAAGCAAACCAACTCCCCTTTCCACACCCTTTTGAATGAAGCGAGCGCCCCACTCTCCACGGGGCACTCGCGGTTGCGTACGCGTATCACCCCCCTGTGCGCTAGGGAATCTCCTCGAAGGACGTTCGGCTCGTCCCGACGCTCCGGCAATCATTGTTCACCGTGCACTCGTTCCGCGGCACGTAGGGCGGGTAGCCCGGGCAGTTGACCGCTACCCCCGGTCTCGTGCCGCAGTAGCTGAACCGGTGGCAGACGCGAACCACGACCGGCGTTTCGGTGCACCCCGTGCCGGAGGGCGCAGTCTTCCCTGCCGCGATACCGGGGAGCGTCCCGTTCGTTGACCAGGGCGAGCGGGTACCGTCCCCCGGAATCGGGTTTTCGTAGGTCGCTCGCACCCGGTAGATGTAGACCGATCCGGCATCGAGGGGAGGATTGTTATTCTCACCCGCACCGTCGAGGAATCCCGACGGATTGTTGATGAACAGAAGCGGTCGGCGCGACGGCGTGAAGTACGATTCGAGGTCAAACGCCACCGGAGGATTGATGCCGATCTGGGCCTCCGCGCTCTCGATCCCCCCCGTCACCCGACCGAAGAGCTCCGTTACAAAGCCGGCAAGCGCGCTCCACCCGCTCTCGAGCGCGTTCCCCGCGGTGGAGAGTTTCGCAGCGAGGTCCGCGGCTCCCGCGGCGCTGGCGAGCGGAACGTCAAACCTCCCCGCAATCGCCTGGATCACCACCACCGCGGGCGCCGAGTAGACCCGATCGGCGCCGGTTCCCTTGTACGCGCGCACCTCGAAGGTGTAGGTTTCGCCGCCCGTGAGGCCGCCCACGGTGCGGAAGACTGATCCCGTCCCCGCGCGCGGCGGGATCAAGAAGGTACGGGGCGGCGAGTTCGGCGGGGTCTGTTTCAGTTCGAAGCCGTCCTCGACGTTCGAATTGTCGATCCATTGGAGGTTCACGATCCCTCCCGGCATCGGCGCGCCCGAGAAGTTGTCCGGCGCGAGCGGCGGCGCAGTCATCGTGTAGAAGCTCGCAGGCGTGAGCGCGCTGCAGACAATCTCGGTCGGCGTGATGGTCTCGCCGGGGAGGCGGTGCACCGTGTCCACCGTGAGGTACGAGCAGGCCTTCACACGGAAGTAGTGGGTGGTTCCCTCGGCCACGCCCCCGATCTCCCCCGTGTAGGACGTCCGCGTGCCGCTCCACACCCGATCCTCCGGGAACGACACCGTCGCCGCGGCGACCGGCGGCGGGAAGCCGGAGTCGGTGCTCCGCTCGAGGACGTGGTAGAACGGGGACTTTTGTTGCGGCGGCGGCTGGCTGTTCGTATTGTTCTGCCACGAAAATCGGAGGGTCGTCGGGTTTATGAATGTCGGCGGCGCGGAGAACTGCGAGGGAAGGGGCGTCACCTTGATGCGCTCGATCTCCCAGTCGTGGACGTAGTAGGCGTTGTCGCGCCAGCTTATGAAAATGGTCGAGGCGTTAAGGCCGGTGGCGTTTAAATTGGTCGGCGCATCCGACGCCGACGTCGTGCGGCACGTGACGGGGCCCGCGGTGACGGTCTCCCCGCTACGCGGCCCGCCGGTGAAGGTCGCGTCCATACGGTACCGGTACTCCTCGTTCGGGTCGAGACCCACGTGCTGGTAGGAGCCGGCCGCCGACCAGACCTCGGGCGGGGTCGGTGGCACGAGCTGCGCGGCTCGCTGCGTGAGCAGTTCGAGCGTCGGTTCGGACGAGCGGGCGCCATAGACGCGCGCGAGGTGCGGGCTGTTCCCGGAGAACCGCCCGGTCCAGTTTATAAGGACGCTCGTCTCACCCTGGGGCGCGCAGGCAACAGTGTAGCCGTCGCCGCCTCCCGGCTGCGCGAGCGTCCGGGCGCTCCAGGTCGCGGTGCAGCTCCGGGACCCCTGCACCCCGTCGAACCGGTAGGTGTAGAGGGTATTGGGCGCAAGCCCGTTGTCGGTTACGGTGTCGCTCCCCGCGGGTACGCTCCCGCTCCGCACTTGCGCGGGCGGCGGCGGGGCGGTTCGCGTGAGGGTGAGGGTGTCGTAGGCGACGGGGTTCGTCCAATTCAAACGAATGGAGGTGGGGTTCGGCGTGTCGATGATGCCCGAGGGGCACGGGAGCGAGGCGCTTCCCACGCCGGCGAGGTGAAGGTCTTTCGGTGCGATCCACCCTGCCACGTCGTCGCCCCACGCCGCGCCTTCGAATTTCTCCGCGACGGGGTCGTAGGTAATGCCATAGAAATCAATTTCTTGTGCGCGCGCAGACGGGAGCGCTCCGCGCCCGCGCTCCGAGAGAAGCGCCAAGAGGTCCGCGGGCGCTGTTCCGGGAACGCCCTGGTTCGCTCCCATCCCCACGGTCCCCCGCAAGCTCACCCAGCCGCTCCAGGTCGTGGCCGCGGAGGAGGGGTCGCCCTGGACGAACTTCGCCCACCCCGAGAGCTCATGGGGATCGCCCGTGCCGGGATCGATCCAGCGCGCTTCGCAGGGCGGCCCCGGCTCCCGCTGCGTCGGCGCATCCGGGCACCCGACGAGTCCCGCCGCGTCGAAGACGAGCCACCCGTAGCCGTGGTCGTAGCCCGCCGTGTCGCGCTCGACGGACGCCCAGGCCGCGCCGGAGATGAGGCCGTCCGCGTCAACCTGGACGCTGTAGCGAACGGAAGGCGAGGCGCGCGGGTTCGAGTCGCTGTTCGCGTTCACCCACCCCACGCCGTGCCCCACGCCATCGCCCACCACCTGACCAGTGTCCGCGAGCGCCCAAAAGTTGCCCGCGAGAATCCGCATGATGTCGAGATTCACCTGCGCCGTGGTCCACACCATCGTGCCGCCCATATTTCCCCCCACGCGGTAGGTGTAGGGAATCGAGCGCCACGGGACGTTTCGGTCGCGGCAGCGCGTGCCGCTCAAGTTGCTGCACCCCGCAACCGGCGTCCACCCGCCCGCGCCATCGTCGCGCTGCACGTAGAACGGCGAGGTGTTTGCCTGCCAGGTGAGTAGCGTCTCGGCGGTCTCCGTGGTCGAGGACGCATAGGTTACGAACGCGCGGAGGTTCGTCGCGGGCAGGAGCGCCGTGTAGAGATCCTGATAGTACCGCGGGAGCGAGCACCCCTCGGCGCCGGTCACGCCGTCCCTAATGCACGCCCGAATCATGTACCAGTAGTGGGTCGCGGGCTGCACCGTCGCGTCGTAAACCTGCGTCGCATCGGCGGGAACCTGCGGCAACTCAACCAGATTCCCGGTCCGGTTCTCGCTGAACTCGTCCGCCGTGTTCCGGAGGATTCGGTAGTGCGTCTCGTTCGTCCCGCCGCTGTTCGTGTCCTGCCACCGGAGGAGGACGCGGTTCCCGACCGCGTCGTAGGAGGCGGTGAAGAGGTTCACGCGGAGCGGAACGGTCATCGAAATCGCCGGCGAGAGCGAGGTCTGCGCGGGGCGCCGGAGATTTCCCGCCCGGCAGTTGGGATACTCCTCGTAGAGCCGCTTGGTGTAGCAGAAGCGATCCGACTCGAAGAACCGAGCGGTGTACCGGTAGACGGTCGCCGCATCGACTGATTCCTCGTAGAAGTAGGTGTTCCCGTTCCGCAGGTCGGCGGTGAAGTACTTTGGGAAGATATCAAGGTCGGGGATGTCGGGGTCGCGGTCGACGAGGAACCCGCCCCACGGGAGGAAGTTTTCCGTCATCGCGGAGGAGGTGGTAAAGGTGAGCGAGATGCGGGTCGAGCTCGTCCCGGTCGCGAGCACGTCCGCCGGGCGCGGCACGTTTCCGGGCAGGGAGGGCGTCGTCACCTGCACGGTCGTGGGGGCCGTCGAACAGTCCCCTCCCGAGTCGCAGGCGGAGACCTCGTATCGGCGGGTCGAGCCGGGATCGAGGTACAGGTTGTTCGGCCCGTCGCTCGCCTCGTTCGCGCAGTACGTGTCGAGGTAGGTTTTGCTCCCGGCGCCGGTTAGGAATCCCAGCGGGTAGTTCGGCCAGTTCGAGAGCCTCGTCATAAGGTAGCTCTCGAACGAGCTTACGATGCCGCGGAGCCCGAAGTGGTCGGCCGCCTCTGGCTGGTCCCATCGCACCTCGATGGCGCAGGAGGAGACCGGCGCCACCTGAACGTTCTCCGGCGCTCTCGGCGCAGCGTGGGCCGGAGCGCTCAAAAGCAGCAGCACGAACGCGCCGAGGGTGGCTGTAGTAATGGGCAAGCGCGTGGAGTGCATGAAGCTCTGCTGTTGCATTGCATTGCCGGCGCGCCGCGGCGGCTCTTGGCTTTCCGCCGTACGCTCGTCCCCGCCGCGCACTTCAAGATCAGCGCAACGTCTGCGTAACCCTGTCCGAATATTGATCACCATCGTTAGATGCTATAGGAATAAAATCATCGTCACTGAAACTTGGCGGTCGGGTGCGGTAACCTACCAGACTTTGACCGATGTATTCCGCGTACAAACAAGCGTTATTCATAGAGTATCCCGTCGCTTTGTACAAGAACCGTTGGCCTTCCCCGATGAGTCCCAACCGATGGAGCCACGCATCACACCGTTCGCCGCGGGTGCCACGAGCGTCGTAAGGTATTACATCTCGCCACGTTTGGGCACCGAGCGTCCAGCCGCAGTTCGGGCTCGGAAGTGTTAGATTATTAGGAGAATATCCTCCGAATACCACGCCCGTCGGTGTGATACATCCCAACGCATACTCTCCAGCAATGACCGCGACGCGGTATTGTTCGCACATTTCCGCCGTCCAGCTGTCATGGACGCTGATGGTATCACGCCACGTACTCGCAACAACAGTGCACAGCTTTGCCCCGACTGCAGGAATCGGTGAAGGTGGGGGTTCGGGAGGATTTTGCCACGTCGCGTTCCCCGAGGCATCCGAGGTGAGAATCCTCCCTACACGTGCCTGCGAGGGGATGGCGATGCCGCCGGTCACTACAAGCCCCTGCGTCTGGAGGTTGGTCGCGAGCACGTTCGCGCCATAAATGTTCGCCCAGCGGAGCGATCCGGCGCCCAAATTCTGCGCGTTGTCAGCGCTTGCAACAATGGAACGCTGCACTTGGATTGCGTTGTTTGTTGCGTCGTACGCCAATTGCGCCCACCCAGTTCTCGCAGCATCATAGAATTTCAGAGCGCTGCCTACCGGTATGGATATGTTGCCTCTCACGTCGAGCCTATCACTCGGCGCGGTAGTCCCGATGCCCACGTTGCCGGCTGCCGGCTGCAACAGAATGTTCCCGCCGTCCGCTGAATCTACATCGGTGGTTTGAAGGTACGCCGCTCGATTTGCAAGGGCTGCCGCCCCCGTGAGCCGAATATCGAGCGCGAAGGGGGCTGTGGCGTCATTTGTTTTGAGTATCAATGCCCTATTCGTCGCGGCGGTAGTCTTTGCCGCGTTAATGGCCACGGACAATTTCTCGCTGTTAAAGGCCGTGGTCCCGATGCCGACGTTGTAGGCGGTCGAGTTCGAGTAGAGGTTCGACCCCGAGAGCGTCCAGTAACCGGTCACCTGGCCCCACGCGGTCTTGCAGTCGCCCGCGATGCAGAGGCCGCCCGAGGCGTTCACCTGGCCCGCGACATCGAGCTTGTACCCGGGGTTTGTCATCCCGATGCCGGTATTTCCTTCCTGCGTTAAGACGAGCTTTGTAACATTCGCGTTGTTCGTGAATCGGAGGTTCCCTCCCTCATTGCTCACTTTATACAGCGGCTCGTCCGGGCTCACGCAATAAACGTTTTGCCTGAACCACGCGTCTCGCTCTGTTTCTCCCGGGGGGGTGTACCGTCCTCGCGCGACATCAGAACACGAACGATTCTCGGTTGAATTGCAAGAATACGCACTCGTCACGTTTCCATTGCATGCATCGTCTCCCGAGGGCGGCTCCGAAAAAGCGTACGGAAACGAGAAGCCGCTATAACTGTCGGACGCCCCGCTTCCAAACTCCAAATAGTTTGTTCCGCCGATGGGGTTTGCAATCTTCACATTTCCCAAAACTTCCAAACGCGCTCTCGGGTCTCTCGTCCCGGTCCCGATGCCGACGTTGCCACGAGACGTGATCTCCATATTCAGGTTTAACAGATTCCCCGTACCCCCCTGCCCATCGCCGTAGTTGTAGAAGCGGATGGGGCCCTGTCCCCAGCTCCCCAGCGAAACCATGCCGTTACTGCCGCCGCTGTGCTGGGCTCCGTAGAGCTCGAGCCACGAGCCGTTCGCCGAGGAGACATTACTCATGAGCGCCACCCAGCCGTTATTGATAGGACCCACCCTGATTGTGCCGCCCTGCTGCGTCTGGCCGCCGAGAGTCAGGAGGTTCGCCGCGATGCCGCTGCCGCCCACGTCGAGCGTCGCCTGCGGCATCGATGTGCCGAGACCAAGTCTCCCTCCCGAGGTGAGGCGCGCGAGCTCATTATTCTGGTAGGCGAAGCGGAAGTTTCCGGCACTCCCCAGATCAAACTGGAGATCACCGGAGGCTTTGAGTATGCCGCCGTTGCCGTAGAGCTCCCCGAGTCGGAGTGCGAACGCCGGATTCGCTTGGGCGACATGGATGTAGTTCCCCGCGTACTGGTTCAGCTCGCCGCCGAGCCCGATCGCCCCGTTCACGTCGAGCTTGTAGCTCGCGCCAGGGGTCGCGGTTCCGATGCCGACGTTTGCGCCCGTGTAGTAAATGGGCCCGGGAGAAGTGCCTGACCATTGGCTCGTCCCGCCACCGCCCCCCGAGGGCCACGAGGCGATGCAGTCCGTCGAGCCGCCGTCCAAGACCGTCGAGGTGAGGCAGAACTCGGAGGCGCGGACTTTGCCGCCCACGTCAAGGTGGTAGCCCGGAGCCGCCGAGCCGCCGATTCCCACCCTGCCGGTGAACCGCCCGTTCACCGCGCTCAGGTTGCCGCCCTGCAATTGAGTAGCTCCCTGTCTTTCAAAACGGCGATACCCAAGACCCCATTGTCCGTTCGAACCGTACTGCCACATAAAGAGGTCATAGACGACAGGGGGGCTGGAAACCGAGGTAGCGGGATAGGTCGCGCCACCGGTCGCATTTCCACAGTTCGGACTCTCTAATGAGGAATCATTACACTGACTGCTGGTGCGCGCAAAAGTCATTTTAACCGCATCCCAGTCTGCGGCACTGTGTAATGGCTCTTCGGTCCGAAACGCGAGATCGTTTTTCCACCAAGAAAACTGCGGGTTTGTATTATTGTAACTAGGAGAAGTATTCCCTCGAACTTCGGCCCCTACCTGGAGGTAGGTGAGCGACCCAATGGAGACTTGTGCTTGAGCCAAGTTAAGATCGCCATACACACCAAGCACAGAAGATCTTCCGAGTGTAAACGCACCTACGTTCGTGTCGCCGCCCAGATAACTCTTCCCCGAGGCGTAGAGGGCGTACCCGCTCGGGTTCGCCTGCTCGGCGTAGACCGCCGCGGTGCCGGAGTTTGCAAATGCCGCCAGCGCATCGCCGGGGCTCCCTGTTCCCGTAGCTCCCGTCCCATTCACCGCAAGACGCGCGGCCGGATCGACGGACTGCCCGATGCCCACGCCGACGTTGCCGGTCTCGGTGATTCGTACCCGCTCGGCATTGTTCGTATAGAGCGCGAACGAGTTATTCGAATGAGTTCCCACAAGACCCTTGCCGCCGTCCGAGTTGATCTGTAACTTCACGACGGTCGCTCCACCAACCACCTGGATCATCGGATCCCGATTGCCGCTCGCGATGATGGCGGGCGCGGTGCCCGGCTGGACGACCTCCAAACGGCTCGCCGGGGTGAGGGTTCCGATGCCGACGCCCGCGCCGGTGTAGGAAATGGGGCCGGGCGGCGTCCCCGACCACTGGCTCGTCCCGCCCCCACCGCCGCCCGTGATCTCAACGCCGTTCTTAAAGAAGCCGCCGGACGTGTTGATGCTCCCCGCGACGGTCACGAGGTGCGGGGTCTCCCCCGGCTCGGTGCCGATGCCTATCTTGCCCACCGGGTCGATCGTCATCACCTGGCCCAAAAAGTTCGGCATGCGCTCGATCGCGAACCGGATCGACGACCTCCCCGAAAGGATCAGGTCTTCGCCGAGGGCGTGGAGTACGGTGTCTCCCGGCGTCGAAAATTCGCTGTAGTTGCCGGCGAGCGCGGCGACGCCGAGGTTCGCCTCAACCGCGGTCCGGCCGATCGCAATCGAGGTGTGCTTATTCGATACTCCCGAGAGCGCGGCAAGGGCCGGCTCGTTGATTGCAAAAGAAGCGATTTTTCCCGCGGATGGCGTGGTCCACCCCGAGGGAACATCCACCCCCACCCGCCCCGCCACCAAAAGGGGGGTGGCGAGATTCGGCGTCGTGCCGATGCCGACCGCGCGCGAGAAGTTGCCAAGGGCAGCAGAGAGTCCTCCACCCATGATCGCCGAAGATCGCTTCATATAGGGGTAGTACGCGGCGGCATAGAGCCCCGAACCACCTTCCTGCCGGGCGGTGAAAAATTCGTAGACCGCACCTGGACCGGTCGCGAGCGCCGGGTAGGTTAGATCGCCCGGCGGATTGCGCCCCTCACACTCGGTGTAGCGGAGGGTCGAATCTTCACACGTGTTTACCGAGTTCGAGAAGTTGATACGGAACGGTGTTCCCGACTCCCAGAGTTCTGGAAAGGCGGACTGCCACCAGCCGATTGCCGCAGCGTCAGGATTCGAGTAGAGGTAGGGGCCGGTCACCTGACTGCTGCGCTGGTAGTAGAAGCCAGTCGTCGAATTCGAACTCACGGTGGTCACGTTCACGTCGCCGTAGACCGTGAACGGAGAGGGTATAAGAATGGAGGGGCTGCCCACCTGCACGCCGGGGTTTACCGACGACGCGTACACAATCCTTCCTTCGCCGAGCTCCCAAAACGAGTCGCCGCCTCCGCCGCCCCCCACGCCCACCCATGTGCTCCGACAGTCGGTCGGATCCGAACCGAAGCAGAGCTTTCCCGGAACCGTGGTATTCCCGAGAATGTGTCCGATCACCAGCCCGCCGGCGGCGGGGTAGATAACGGTCGTCGGAACCGTGCCGTTCGCGTACGGAACAAAGACGGACTGGCCGGTGAACGGTCCCGACCCGATGCCAATTGACTGGTCGGGCGCGAGCCGGAGCGCGGTGCCCGAAAATCCCGAGAAGCCGATCCACCCGGCCTTCGTCTGCCCCACAATGCCCGTATCGAGAGGTGCCGGAGGGTTCCCGTCGGGGAACGGCTGCCGGGGACCTTCGTATCCGGCGAACGCGAGCGGCGCCGAGAAACCGACCGTGGCGACCAACACACCGAGGATGACCGCGTAGAGCGGCCTCCAGAACGCACTGTACATATGGGGGGAGGTGTAGTATTCGACACAAGAATTATACCACACTGCATGAATGCAATGGCGCGGCGGAAGGCATACCCCCGCGCCTCTTCACGCGAAGTAGGCGCGGGGGTATACTAGAGGTGCATGGACACGCGAAAACGGAATGTGGCGATAGGGGGTGCGGTCATCCTCATTGTCGTGGGCGCGCTTCTCCTTTACTTCACCGGCGAACGGCCGCCTGCACCGACCGGACCCGAGGCGCCGCCGCGTGCATGGTAC
>CAYHFV010000001.1:16809-27659 GCA_964356055.1 uncultured Candidatus Saccharibacteria bacterium | reverse complement strand
ATCATCACCCGAAACGAGGAGATGAACATCGCGGATTGCGTGCGGAGCGTCAAGCGGTTCTCCGACGAAATCCTCGTCCTTGACGCGCACAGCACGGACCGGACTGTACCTCTCTGCCGCGGACTGGGATGCCGCGTCCTGACCAGGAAATTCGACGATTTCATCCGCCAGAAAAATTACGCTCTTTCCAGGGCCCGGTTCGACCGGATTTTCTTCATCGACGCTGACGAACGGGTTCCGCCGGAACTCGCGGAACGAGAGCTGGAGATGAAAAAAAAGGTAGGTAACCTTGAGAAACCAGAAGAGGTCGTAGAGGACAATGAAGACCACGACGACCGCAGGCAGGCGCGCGGAGAAAACGAGAAGGGCGAGGAGCGTGAGCCACGCCGCCGCGCCCGGGATGATTTCAAAGAGTCGGCGCATAGAGAGACCACACACACGGAGAGGGGGGGGACGGAACTGCGGCGCGGTCACCGCCACAGAACGAAGCCGAGAAACGCGTCCACCGAAGGAGCGCCGCCGCCTACAGTCGCGAGCGCAAGCGCCGCGGCGAGTATAAGAATGTCGAGGTCAGTGCCGTGAATAAGCGGCTTCCCGCGCTTCACGGTGAGGAGAATGACCACGAACTGGATCGCGAAGAGGACGGCGAGCGGCTGGACGAGGAATCCCGCGAAGATCGCGATGCCCCCGACGAACTCAAGGAGCGCCACGATGGTTCCCCACACGAACCCCGGCTTGAATCCCATCCCCTCAAAACCAACCGCGTTCGCCCGGAGGTTTTTGATTTTCGGCCATCCATGTCCTATAAGAATCGCGCCGACGGCGAGCCGAAGTGCCAAGAGGCCGAAATCGCCGAACACGAGAAAGAGGGGGACCATCCCAGTAACACTACTCCGAAAGGCCCCGTAACGTCCATGCAGATGCGTTACGGGGCAGGCAAAACGACTCAATTGAGTGACGGTTAGTCATTACGGAAGAACCGGAGTCGTTTCGCCAAGTACCGCCGACCCACGGTATTCTTGAGATACCTCTCGCGCTGTTTCGCGTCTCGCTCATTCCGGCAAGCCTCATGGTAAACGAGTTCGAGGGGTCGGCGAGGCTCCGTTGAGAGCGTCTTGCCCCTATTGTGTTCTTCGAGACGCCGACGCAAATCACTGGTGTAGCCAACATAGTATTTCCCGTCCTCCCCGCTCCGCAGCACGCACGTATAGAAGAACATCATCGGAGGAGTGTTACTGGGCATACCGCTCCCATTATACTCGCCCGCTTAAAACAAAAAAGGGCGCAGCATTCATGCTGCGCCTCAACGATTCTTCGCATACTTCGACCGCGTTTTAATCAACGGAAGAGGCGGGAAAGCGTATCAATCGAGAATTGCGTCTGTTTCCGTACGGACCCCAATTCTCCTAAGAAGGCGGCGAAGGCCGCCGTGAAGAAAAGGAGTAGTGCCACGAAATCCCACCCGCTCTGGTCCGGTGTGCCCAGCTTGATCCATCCGACCGCGTTCACAAGGAAGAAGAGTGCGGCGAGGAACGCGGTGCGGGGGATGCAGAAAAAACCCATCAGTATGCTGATAACGAGTACGGCACCTTCGACGCCGCTCATGGGTAACCTCAGTATATGGTTCAAGAATGCTGATATATTTGTAACACAGGAAGACGATGCGGTCGAACGTTGCTCGCGCGAAAAATAAAAACGCCGGGACCATACCCCGGCGCCTGCCTGTCGCACGTTTTTTGTTTCGCGCCCTTGCCTCACTCCACCGGCGAGGTGGCGCCCGTGCCGGTTAAACTTCTGATTTGCTTCCTCCTTTTTTGTTCCGCTATCACCCAAACTAGAACAGATGCTATGAAAAGTATCAGCTCAATTGGATCAAAGGAGTGAAGCAATCCAGCCAAGAAAGGGCCAGCGAAGCATGCTGCACTAACTCGAATAGTTTTTAAATCCATAATACAACCTCCTCTGTTGTTATTATTCTATTGGGGATGATATCATAAAGAAATTCGTTTGTCAAATACCCTAATGTCTGATACTATAAGGCGACTGTATGCGCATCCTCGCCATTGAAACCTCCTGCGACGAGACAGCACTGGCGCTGGTCGAGGCCACGGGCGGCCTCGCGAAACCCCGGTTTAAAGTCCTCCAGAACCTCGTCTCCTCACAGATCGAGGTGCACCGCCCCTGGGGCGGCGTGGTTCCCATGCTCGCGAAGCGGGAGCACGAGAAGAATTTGCCGCACGTGTTCTCCAAATTGCGGGCGGCAAATTTTTCAAGTCTAAAGTGTAAATCTCAAAACTTAAAATCGAATGCCCTAGTTTCTAGCTCCCGGTTCCTAGCTCCTGATTTGCTCGCGGTGACCGTCGGGCCCGGCCTCGAACCGGCACTCTGGGCGGGCATCGAATTCGCGAAAGAGCTGAAGCGGACGACCTTCCCCCGCGTGCCGCTCGTGGGCGTGAACCACCTCGAGGGGCACCTCTATAGCTTTTTGCTCTCACAAAAAGCCAAAAGCTCCAAACCCCAAACTCTAAACCTTGCACGGCTGTTCCCCGCCGTCGCGCTCATCGTCTCGGGCGGCCACACCATCCTTCTTCGTGTCATCTCGCTCACCCGATGGGAAAAACTCGGCGAAACGCGCGACGATGCGGTCGGCGAGGCGTTCGACAAGACCGCGAAAATGCTCGGACTCCCCTACCCCGGCGGACCGGAGATCCAGCGCGCCGCGGCCGAGGGCGACCCGGCAGCTATCGCTTTCCCGCGCCCGATGCTCGCTACGAAGGGGTACGATTTCTCCTTCTCCGGCCTTAAAACCGCGGTCCTCTACCACCTTCGGGACCACCATGCGCGGCGGAAACCGTCGGAGTGCGAGGTTGCGGATATCGCCGCGAGTTTCCAGGCCGCAGCCGTCGAAACGCTCGCCGCGAAGACCGGGCGAGCGCTCACCGCATTCGGGGCAAAATCGCTCCTCCTCTCGGGCGGTGTCGCAGCGAACGCGGCTGTTCGGACGGCGCTCGCCGCCGTGGCAAGGGAACGGAAAATCTTCTTCCTCGTTCCGCCCACCCGGTTCAACACCGACAACGCTACTATGATCGCGGCGGCGGCATACCTTACCCGCCTCCAGAAAAAGCGGTACGCGCTCAAGGCGCAGGGAAACCTGAATATATAGCTACCTACTATTGACAGCTGTTAGTTTGGCTGGTACTGTGAATTTTGCTCTTTCATTATAAATCACCCATTAACAAGAGGAGGTTCCTGATGGTTTTGAAGTGCGTTGAGGTAGATGAGGGGGAGTTCAAGGATTCAATCGGTAAGTCGCTCGTCGAGTACCAACCGAGAACGAGCGAGTGTCTCCTCCTCTTCCTCTGGGAACGCCCCTCGTTTGCGCCGAGCGCAATTCGTAACCCTGCGGTGTCCGTTTTCGGAGAGTCCGGTACACCGCAGGCGCTCTTTTTCTCCGATGAGTGGTTCGACCAGGTTCGAGAATGGAACCCGCTCGTCACGAGCCTCACGCTCGGCTACTGCGTTGCCGTGCTTCCCTGGGACTACCTCGAAGAGCTCACCGAACACCCCGAACGGGCGCCACAGGTTGAGCCGTTCCTCAATGCGCTGAAAATCTGGCGCGAAGTTCCCCCGGGCGGGTGACCGAGAGCGCTTATGCAGTGCGAGCCCCGACAACACGTCGGGGCTTTTTGATTCATTGACATAGTTTTCTGCAAGCACTACGGTGTGAGAAGCAACTACACAACGATTCAGAGAGGTTACTATGATAACGGTTACCCCCGGATCGCGAACGTTCTTCGAAAACGACGGCCTCATTTGGCAGGACCCGCAAACGGCTTCTTTCGTCACGATCACGCTCGATGCGCACGACTTCCGGTTTTCCTTGTCGGTCACGGTCGAGGTGGTATACCCGAAAGAGGGGAGCGGAGACCTAATGATGTACCTCGCCGGCACCGACTGGTTTTGGGCGACGCTCGCGCTCGAGCGGCGCGGGGAAAACGTCCATACCGTGATCCACGGAGGCGCTTCATGGGAATCGCTCATCGAGTGGGTACGGGAACGCGAAACGGAGGTGCTCGCACACGCGCGCCTCACCGTGGATGAGCGGGCGGCGCTCGATACGAGCCGGCTCATCGGGAAGGTGCTCTACCGGATCGGTGATGAGCTTTCGCGATTCGATGAGACGATCGAGAAGGAATTCAACGAGCGTCTCGCGCTCGTAAAACCGATCAAATAGAAAAAACCGCCCTAACCATGGACGGTTTTTGTTTTCACACGCTATTACACGCCGGCGGCGGCGCACGCTGCAGCGATAAAGAGAATCCCGTACGCAAAGCGGTACGTGTGAATCGCCGAGTCGAGCATGCCAGCCGCGGTAATCCGATTTCCGCGGCGAGATTCGGCGCGCCCTTGGTGCTCAAGGCGGGTCGCGCGCGAGAATACCAAAAGCGAGATGAGCGCGGCGATGATCGCAACCATACGACCTCCCCATTCGTGGTGTAAAAACGCTGCATTCTTTATGCCTCCGTTTTAGCACGACGTCAAACTTGAAAAGCGAACGCCGGCAGGGTGAGTGCCGGCGCATACGTTCCTCACTGTACCGTGAGGAACACTTCTTCCGCGAGTATGCTGCTGTAGGTGACAGCGTACCAGCTCTGGACCTCGACTTCGTCCATCAGGACGGCCTCAAGGAACTCCCGCTCGCTGTCTGACAGTGGTTTGAACCGATACTGGTGCTTCATCATGGGGGAACCCTCTCTAATGTGGTTTACTGTTCTCAATTATACTGTATCTATTGACAAAAGTCAATAGCCGCGGTAAATTGTGCCTAGTATGCTTTTTTCTTAAACAAATCGAGAGGAGGTTTCTGTGGGCCTCATCAAACGCCCGCTCATTGCAACGTACGCGGTGCTCATTATCTGGTTCATCGTTCGCGAGCACGTTCCCGACCTCGAGGAACTGAAAAACGACAACCGCGAAATCGGCGTCGTAGTCGGCATCGTGACCGGGGCGTGGCTTCTTGTGGCCGGCGCCGCTGGCGCGCGAGCATGGGCGCACCGTTCCGACACGAACCGGATTGTGAACGACGCGTGGGCGCTCCTGCACCACCCCGCCGCGGTTCCCGGGGCGTCCGAAACGCTCTGGAACCAGTTCCGCGTGTTCCGTGGCCGGCGCTTGAGCGCTGCGATCTACGTCGTCCTCACGAGCTTCTACCTGCTCATCCTGCTCCTGCTCTTCTTCCTGTATTTCGCGAACACCGCAGCCGGAGCGGTATCGGTCGGAGCGACGGCGTTCGTGCTCGCGGTCGCCATCGAGTTCATCCGCGACGTCGACGAACCGTCCGAGGGAGCCTTCCGCATCAACCCGCTACCCCCGGAGTGGCAGAAACGGCTCCACAACGAGAACCGGGAATCACGCCCCCGCTAAGCGCGGGGGTTTTTGTTTCAAAACCGCGGGGAGGCGGCTATAATGAGCTCTATGGCACGTGCTGAAACGAGCTCCTGGGGGACCGGCGCGTACGACCCATCGGCCGTTGAACCCGCGATCTACCGCCGCTGGGACGAGAGCGGCTTTTTCAACCCCGACAACCTCCCCGACCAGGCAACGCGCACCGAAACGTACGTCGTCTACATGCCGCTCCCGAACGTGACGGGGACCCTCCACATGGGCCACGCCTTGGACAACACGCTCCCCGACGTCTTAATCCGTCACCTCCGCATGAAGGGCGTCCGGACGCTCTGGCTTCCGGGAACCGACCACGCCGGCATCGCGACCCAGTACGTGGTCGAGAAGGAGCTGAAGAAAAAAGGCGTTTCGCGATTCGAGCTCGGCCGCGAGAAATTCATCGAGCGGGTGTGGGAGTGGAAGCGGAAGTACGGCGACCTCATCTTGGAGCAGCTGAAACGGCTCGGCTGTTCCGCAGACTGGTCGCGGCAACGATTCACGATGGATGAGGCGTACGCGCGGGATGTCCGCCAAGCCTTCGTGCACTACCACGAAAAAGGCATGCTCTACCGCGGCACCCGGACGGTGAACTGGTGCACGCGGTGCGGCACGAATCTCTCCGAGCTCGAGCTCGAGTACCGCGAAGAGGAAACGACGCTGTGGTATCTCCGCTATTCGGACCGCATCACCGTCGCGACGACGCGCCCCGAGACGATGCTCGGCGATACCGCGGTGGCGGTGAATCCTTCCGACGACCGCTACCGCGACCTCGTGGGGACCGCGGTCACGCTCCCGCTCACGGGACGGACTGTCCCCGTTGTCGCCGATCAGCGTATCGATCCCGCGTTCGGCACCGGCGCGGTCAAGGTGACGCCGGCGCATGACATCGCGGATTTCGAGATCGGCGAACGCCACGCGCTCCCGACCATCGCCGTTATCGACGAACGGGGGCGGATGACGCCCGAGGCCGGCGCCGCCTACCAGGGGCTCACCGTAGCCGAGGCGCGCGTGAAAGTGGTCGCCGCGCTTGAGGCAGAAGGGTTCCTCGTGAAAAAAGAACCCTACTCGCACCGCGTCGCCGTTTGCTACCGATGTGCGACCGCCATCGAACCCATTCCTTCAATGCAGTGGTTCCTCAAGATGGGTGAGCTCGCCCGATTCGCGCTCGAGGCGGTGCGGCTCGGACGCGTCAGGATCCACCCGGACAATTTCATGAAACCGTACGAGCAGTGGCTCGGAAACATCCGTGACTGGGCAATCTCGCGCCAGATCTGGTGGGGACACCAGCTCCCCGTCTGGTTCTGCGAAACGAACCGCGACGCCTACGCCGTCGCGCTGGAGCGGCCAACGTCGTGTCCTTCCTGCGGGAAGTGCACCCCCGTGCAGTCGCCCGACGTGCTCGATACCTGGTTCTCCTCGGCGCTCTGGCCGTTCGCAGGACTCTCCGAGCGCGACCGCACCGAGTACTATCCCGGCAACCTGGTCTCAAACGCACGGGAAATCCTGAACCTTTGGGACACTCGCATGATCTTCTCAGGTCTCGAATTTAAGGGGCGGGTCCCTTTCACCGATATCCTGATTCACGGTACCGTTCTCACAAAGGATGGAAAGCGAATGTCAAAATCGCTCGGCACCGGCATCGATCCCATGAAATACATTGAGACCTACGGAGCGGACGCGACCCGTTTCGGGGTCGTCTGGCAAGCGAGCGGCCAGGATATCCGCTGGGATGAAGCGGCCATCGTCGCCGGAAAGAAATTCGCCAATAAGGTGTGGAATGCCGCGAAGTTCGTCGCGGGACATCTCGGGGAGACCTCCGCGGGCGAGCTTCGCGACGCCGCGACCGACGCCGACCGCGCCGTCCTTGAAGCATTGAAAAAGACCCGCGATTCGGTGACGAGCGATCTCGAGACGTTCGAGTTCAGCAGCGCGCTCCGGACACTCTATGACTTCTTCTGGCACACCTTCTGCGACCGCTACCTTGAGGCATCGAAGTCGCAGCTCGAAGACCCGGCGCTCGCGACGAGCACGAAAACAATACTCGCGTACGTGCTTCGCGAATCGCTGAAACTCCTCCACCCCTTCCTACCGTTCATCACAGAAGAGATCTGGGGCCGTCTCCCCGGACACGACGGTTGTCTTCTTATGGTCGAGCGGTGGTAACCGCATGCTCACGAGCCTCTCTTCCATTCTCATCGTCACTGCCGCTGCGCTCTTTCCCGCAGCCATCTGGCTCATCTTTTTCCGCGCCGAGGATTGCCATCCGGAGCCCCGCCGGATTATCGGGTACACCTTCGCCGTCGGTGCGCTGGTGAGCCTCCCGGCGCTCGCGGCACAGTACCTTCTTCAATTCACTATCGGAACCGCGCCTGCGAACGCGATGGTGCTCATGATCGGCCTTGCCGTCGTCGAAGAGGTATTCAAATTCTTCGCGGCATACTGGGCGGTCAATCGGAATCCGGCGTTCGACGAACCGGTTGACGCGATGATCTATATGATTGCCGCGGCGCTCGGATTCGCAACCGTCGAGAACCTGTTTATCGCCGGAAAATCGTTCGACCTCCTCCGCGCGGAAACGTTCGGGCCAAGCGCTGAAACGCTCCTGCTCCGCTTCGCGGGAGCGACCCTCCTCCACACGCTCACCGCCGCGATCGTTGGCTACTACTGGGCGCGGGGGCGGCTCGTGCTCCGCGGCGTCCGCGACTGGCTCCACACATCGTTTCTGGAATGCCTCACGGTGGGGCTCCTCTTTGCGACCGTAGCCCACGTGCTTTTTAACTACCTCGTCCTCAAGTTCCAAAATCAAAATCTGCTCTATCCCTCACTCCTCTTGATCGGCATTGCGTTCTTCGTCATTGAAGACTTCGAGCGTCTCCGGGACTCCGGCGGCGCTGGCACCCCCACGCCGCACAGTATATAATAGACGCCGTATGGGACTCATATCGCGTAAGAAAATCGAACCGACGCCCGAAATTCCGCAGGGACCAAACGACGAGCTCTTCGTGGAGCTCGCCAAGACGAAGAGCGCTCCGCCCCTGCTCCGCGCCGAAACAGACGAGCGTGAAACCGACGGCGCGGAAGCTGATGAGGAGACCGAGGGACAGCTCACCGTCGACGTGTACCAGGAGAAAGGGGATATCGTCGTGCAGTCGACTGTTGCCGGCGTCGACCCCGACAACCTCGAAATCAATATCACGAACGAATCGGTGACCATCCGCGGGAGGCGCGAAAAAATGCAGGTGGTCGAGGACAAAGACTATTTCTACCAGGAGTGCTTCTGGGGGCGTTTCTCCCGCTCGGTCATTCTGCCACAGGAAGTCGATCCGGACGGAGCGAGTGCGATACTAAAAAATGGGGTCCTCACGATCCGGATGCCAAAAATCAACAAGCTCAAGGCGAAGAAGTTGAAAGTGAAAACCGATTGATACCATCCCACGGGGGTGAAAAAATCCCGCATTCGAATGCGGGATTATTCTTTTCTCGAGCTTTTGAAGGTGGCGCGAACGTCCTCGAGCGTCATGCCTTCGACGAGGAGGAGATATTCGATCCGTTCAGCGTCCGCCATGTGAACCTCGTCGATTCCCATGAGTTCACCGAGGCGCGCCTCGGCGCGACTGACCAGCCTCGTCCGTTCCTCGCTGTTTTCAAAGGGAACGTGGTTCACAATATCACAAAGCGTGAGCACCGCCTCCGTCTCGCCAAGCAGGTTCACATTGAAGCGGTCGAGCACATATTTAGCGAGCGCCGAGGGCGGGTTCTCTGGGACGGTCTTCGCGTCGATGCCAAGGTGCCGCGCGGCTTCTTCGAGCGGTGTTTCGCCGTGACCTTCAACGAAATGCATCGGATTCTCCTGTATTGGTGGTGTGCAATTAGCGCAGGAACTGCTTCGAGTGTAGCGTGAACCGCTCCCCGCGGTCAAATTCGTTCCTAAATTTCTCGAAGCTTGCCGCACCGGGGGAAAAGAGAACAATGGTTTTTAGTGTACGGTCTTCGGTCTTCAATTTTGTGCGGATGGCGCGGAGCATCGCGGGGAGCGTCCCGAACGTACGTGCCCGATCGGTGCGGAAGTAACCAATGCGCTTGAGCTCGCGGGTAAGCGCCGCAGTCGCGCTCCCCGCGAGCAGGAACAAATTCCGGGGCGGTATGAGACGCACGACCGTCCGCGCGAGTTTCCGAAACGAGAGATTCTTATCGGTGCCGCCGGTGATAAGCACGATCCTCCCGCAGGTGGCAGGCGAATTTGAGAACCGCTCAAGCGCGGCGATCGTCGCGTCGGGCGAGGTCCCCGCAGAATCATTCACGACCGTGAAATTTCTCCGGCGGAGAATGATCTCCTGCCGAAGCGGTATCTGGGGGAGCGCCCGAACGCGTCGGAGCAGGACGCCCCACGGAACACCAGCAAGGCGCGCGGCGAGGAGGGCTACCAGGACATTCTCGACATTGTGCGTCCCCCACACTTCGAGCTTTCGGTACGCACCCGGTGAAATGACGCGTCGAGTGCGGCCGCACTCACGGAAAACAATAGTCCTCCGATCTACGAAGATACCGTCCCGCCCGGCCGGGAGTGGGAGGAGAGAAAAGAAGTAGACCCGTGCTCTCGGGCGCTGTTTCAGAAAGAACGGCGCCCACGCATTCCCCGCATTCAGAATGAGTTTTTGGTTTCTAGTCTGCTGCTTGAATATGTTCGCCTTTGCGCGCGCGTAGTCGGCCATGCCCCGGTACCGGTTCAGGTGGTCGCGGTAGAGGTTCGTGATGACCGCGACGTCGGGACCGCGGCGGCACTCCACCACCCGCTCAAGCTGCCAGGAGGAAAGCTCGACGACCGTTGGTTTCCCAGGCTTTAACCTGTCAAGAAGCTTCAGGAGCGGAAGATCGGACGACGAGTTGCCGCCCGCGCGGACGCCTAAAAAGTGTGCGATCCAAGCCGCGGTGGTGGTCTTCCCGCGTGTCCCGGTTACGGCAACTACGGGGTTCCTCACCTCGTCGAAAAAGAGGCTTGCGTCGTTTTTGATGCGCTTCCCTGCCTTCTGTGCAATCTTCAGGAACGGGCTCTCCCGCGGCACGGCTGGATTCACTACGATGAGGTCGTGCGTCCTAAAATCCCGCGTGTCGTGTTTCCCGAGAACAAACCGGAGGTTCCGTGTCTGCTTCCCGAGCGCCTGGATCGAGGAGGCGAGCTCCCGTCGAGAACGCAGGTCGGTCACCGTGACCAAGGCACCGCGCTCTAAAAACCACTTTGTCGCCGCCACTCCGCCGCCGAGAATTCCCAAACCCATCACCAAAACTTTCTTCCCGTGGTACGCGTTTCCCGTTTTTTCTGGATTAGCTACAGTTCCCTTCGCTCTCGTGGCCTGGAAGTTTCCCCATGTGCCGATATTTCTCGGAGGCTCGCTTGCCCTCGCGTGCTC
>CAYHFV010000001.1:0-16799 GCA_964356055.1 uncultured Candidatus Saccharibacteria bacterium | reverse complement strand
GATCTCATTACCTGTTTCTCGTTTCGCACCTTTCTAGTCATGTATTTGCTGCCGTACCTTCTCAAACAGAATGAAACACGTAGAAAATGGGAATCCGGTTCTGTCTACTTCTCACCTGCCCTAGGTTATAACCTAGGGCAGGTGAATAGCGGCTACGTACTACCTGTTGCGAGGCCTCCGTTCTTCGACAACGAGAGTTCTCTCTTCCTCGCGTACCCTCACCTCCCGCCCCTTCTTCCACCCAAGCCGCCGGACAGCTCTGATGGGAAGCGTGATGTAGTAGCTCCGCTTCGACTTTTGTATGGTGCGCAGGTTCTCGTCCTCGATCTTGCGCTGAGACATGCTACTAGTATACCACGCCCTGCCCTAGGTTATAACCTAGGGCGGGGCGTTCCGTAAACACAAAAGGCAGAGCAAACCAGTACGGAGATTTAGATTTGAGTTGATGGTATGTTATATATGCGATGTTAGCTTAATCTTCCCTATTTTTCAGAGGGGAGTGATTCCAAGCTATTGAGCCATTACGGAAAGCTTGACAGATAGTATATAATATGCTATCTTTTACGCAGAGTCATTGTCATTCACTACACATTCATAGGAGATCTTCTTATGCTACTCATCGCCGCGCTTACGCCGCTTATCGCGTTTCCTCTAGCCGTTCGCTTTCTCGCCTGGCAGTCAGAGGGCGCAGACAGCAAGGTTGTCGCGTGGATTATTCTTTTCCTCTTCGCAATCGCACTTGCCGGTTTCTCGTACGTTGTATTGACGGTCGAGACAATCACGCCGCAGCCGGAAGTCCTGAAGATTATGGCGGTCGTTATACCGACGCTGATGCTTTCAATCCTCTCCTGGGATAGCATCCGCGTCCTGCGAGGAGAACGGCTCAGAGTTTCCTGGTATGGAAATTGATTTTCAACCGAAGCCCCGGAATATCCGGGGCTTCATACTTTTATGGGCTCCTAAATTGGTCGTTTAATAACCATCCCGTTCACTCCGCCTTAATCCGCATCCCGTAGAATGAGCGCCAGACGAAAACAACGGAGAGCGCGAAGAAAATCACCGCCATCACTATACTCGTCGTACGGGGAAGCGTAATCGCGAGCTCGACGGCGAGGAGCCCGAAGAGGGTCGTGAACTTGATGGTCGGGTTCATCGCGACCGAGGAGGTGTCCTTGAAGGGGTCGCCTACGGTGTCGCCCACGACGGTCGCGGCGTGGAGGTCGGTCCCCTTCTCCTTCAACTCCGTTTCGACGAGCTTCTTCGCGTTGTCCCATGCGCCGCCCGCGTTCGCCATTAAAATCGCCTGGAAGAGGCCGAAAAGCGCGATCGAGATGAGGTAGCCGATGAAAAAATAGGGCTCGAGCGAGGCGAAGGCGAGCGTCGAGAAAAACACGACGAGGAAGATGTTCACCATCCCCTTCTGGGCGTAGCGGGTGCAGATCTCGACCACCTTTTTCGAGTCAGCAACTGATGCCTTTTCGGTGCTCTCGAGTTTGATGTTCCGCTTGATGAACTCGACGGCTCGGTAGGCTCCCGTCACGACCGCCTGCGTGGAAGCCCCGGTGAACCAGTAAATCACGGCGCCTCCCATAATGAGGCCCAGAAAGAACGGCGGGTGGAGGAGCGAAAGGTTCGAAACCAGTTCCGGACGGAGCCCTTCGGTCAAGAGCATGATGATTGAGAAAATGAGCGTGGTGGCGCCTACGACCGCGGTGCCGATCAGGACCGGCTTCGCGGTCGCCTTGAACGTGTTGCCCGCGCCGTCGTTTTCCTCGAGGAACTGCTTCGCCTTCTCAAAGTTCGGCGTGAAACCGAACTCCCTTTTCAGCTCGTCCGAAATTCCCGGACGCGTTTCGATGAGCGAGAGTTCGTAGATTGACTGGGCGTTATCGGTCACCGGACCGTACGAATCGACGGCGATGGTCACGGGTCCCAATCCGAGGAACCCGAACGCGACGAGGCCGAAGGCGAAGACCGCCGGCGCCACCATGATCGAGGAAAACCCCAACGTGCTCACGCCGTAGGCGATACCCATGAGCGAGACGATCGCGAGGCCAAGCCAGTAGGCGCTGAAATTCCCTGCGGTGAATCCCGAAAGGATGTTCAAGGATGCTCCGCCTTCCCGCGCCGACGCAAGGATCTCCTTCACGTGTCCCGATTTCGTCGAGGTGAACACCTTGACGAGCTCCGGAATCAGAGCGCCCGCGAGCGTGCCACAACTGATAACCGAGGCGAGCTTCCACCAGAGCGTCCCGTCGCCGAGATCGGCGACCAAGAGGTACGAGACGAGATACGTCATGACAATCGAAACCGCCGAGGTGAGCCAGATGAGCGAGGTGAGCGGATGCTCCGCGTTCATTCGGTCGGCATTTCTGTACTTCCGGCGCGCGAAGAACTGGTTCAGCCAGTAGGAGCCGATGGAGGTCACGACCATCATGATGCGCATCGTAAAGATCCAGACGAGGAGCGCAACCTGTGTCGAGAAGGCGGCGACCGCGAGGAGAATAAAGGTGATGAGCGCGACACCCGTCACGCCGTACGTCTCGAACCCGTCGGCGGTGGGGCCCACCGAGTCGCCCGCGTTGTCGCCCGTGCAGTCCGCGATGACGCCGGGGTTCCGGGCGTCATCCTCTTTGATGCGGAAAATGATCTTCATGAGGTCCGAGCCGATATCCGCGATCTTCGTGAAGATGCCGCCCGCGACTCGCAAGGCCGCGGCGCCGAGCGATTCGCCGATCGCAAACCCGATGAGGACGGGGCCCGCGAGCTCACCCGGAATGAAGAGCAAAATCGCAAGCATGATGAAAAGCTCGACCGAGATGAGGAGCGTCCCGACGCTCATGCCGGAGGCGAGCGGGATGGCGTAGGTCGGGTAGGGTTTTCCCCGGAGCGCGGCGAATGCCGTCCGCGAGTTCGCGAACGTGTTAATCCGCATCCCGAACCACGCCACCCCGTAGCTCCCGAGGATGCCAATCACCGAGAAGGCGAGGATGACGAGCACCCGGACAACCTCGAAGTGTCGCAGGAACCCGAAGTAGGCGACGATGATGGCACCGATCAGAAGCTCGAGGACGAGGAGGAACTTCCCCTGCGTCACGAGGTACGTTTTGCACGTTTCATAAATGAGCTCGGAGACCTCGCGCATCGCAACATGCACCGGGAGTTTCCGGAGCCGCATGAAGGTCACGAATCCGAAGAGCGCCCCGAGCACGCAGACAACGAGTCCCACGAGGAGAAGCGTGTACCCCGAGACGCCGCCGAACGAGATCGTACCCACCTCGGGGAGCACCAGTTCCGCCTCGCGTGCGTGGGCGGCTTTAATGCCTGAAAAAAAGAGCCCCACACTCAGAACGCCGCACGCGAACCGTACAAGATACCGTGTTAAATCCTTCATACGGGCATTGGAGAGTACCGCGTTCTTATTATTCATCACCGCTCGCGGGGGACGCCGGGGCGGCTTCTTCTCCGGTCGCTTCATTGGGTGCCACCGCGATGCCGCCCTCCTGGAGCTCTTCGGGCCGTGACTGGGAACGAACGTCGATCTTCCATCCCGTGAGCTTCGCGGCGAGGCGCACATTCTGTCCGCCCTTGCCGATCGCGAGCGAGAGCTGGTCTTCTGCCACGAGCACTTTTGCTTCACGCCGCGGGAGCGTCTCCACAAGCTTCACCTTTGCCGGCGAGAGCGCATTCCCAATGTACGATTCCGAGTCGTCCGACCACTCGATGATATCGATCTTTTCGGCGCCCAGTTCGTTCGTAACCGCCATGACGCGGGTCCCCCGCTGGCCAACCGCCGAACCGACGGGGTCAACCCCTTCTTCTTTCGAGGCAACGGCAACCTTTGTCCGGCTCCCCGGTTCGCGGGCAATCTGCTTGATCTCAACGGTCCCGTCTGCGATCTCAGGAACCTCAAGCTCGAACAATTTCATGATGAATTTCGGGTGGGAACGCGAGAGGATGATGCCCGGCCGGCGCGGATCGTCTTGGACCGCGAGCACGAAAAACCGAAGCCGCTCCCCGATGCGGTAGTGTTCGCCCGGGATCGATTCATTATGGAACATGATGCCGACCGCCCGCCCTATATCGACGTACACATTTCCCCGATCGAACCGCTGGATCACGCCGCTCACGATCTGGCCCTCCTTGTCGGCAAACTCTTCCTGCACCGAGAGCCGCTCTGCCTCCCGCAGATGCTGAAGCACTACCTGTTTTGCAGTCTGTGCGGCGATCCGGCCAAAATCCGCGTGCTCCTCAAGCGGAAAGGTGAGCTCTTCTCCGAGCACGGCGTCCGGTTTCAGTTCCCGGGCCTCAGCGATAAAAATGTGGCGGTCGGCGTTGTACCGCGGGAGTTCCACCGGCTCATTCGCCGCCTCCTCAGAAGGCTTTTTCTCGCGCTCGCTCCGCTCCATTTCTTCTCCCTCTTCGACGATCCGAACCTCCGCGGGATCGACCGCGGTCTTCACGAGCCAGAACTGCATTGTCCCGGATTTCGGATCGAACTTCGCGTGAACCACCTCGGTCCGTTTCCGGTACTCCTTTTTGTATGCGGCCGCGAGCGCCATCTCAATGGCGCCAATGACCTTCTCGGGCGCGATGCCCTTCTCAGCAGCGATCTGCTGAATTGCGAGACCTAATGCCTTGAGGTCCATGGAGCGGGGGTAGTTTCTGACGGCGTCCTTTTTTAGTAAATCGCCGCTCACAAGCGGAGCGGTCAATCACGGTTCTTATGGTACTCGTCCCTGCGCACCCTGTCAAGAAACAAGAAACACGACCGTGATACGTTGCGAAAACGAGGGGCGGAGGTACACTAGTAAGGAAGCTATGGCGCTCTCCAGGGAATTCGAAGACCGGCTCGTGAAGCAGCGGCGGGCCAGTGAAGAAGAGGATGCGAAACGGCGCGCACAGCGCCTCAATCTCCCCTACCTCAATCTCATCTCAACCGGCGCCCCCACCGAGATCACCGCAATGGCGCTTGTGCCCCGCTCCGAAGCTGAACGAGCGCTGCTCGTTCCGCTCCAGATCACCGGCGCGGGGAAAAGACTCGCGGTCGCGGCGTACGATCCGACGACGTCCGATACGCGCACCGTGATCGAACGCCTCCGCAAAGAGTACGAGGTCACTGTCTACATTTCGTCGCTCACCGGCCTTACACACTCATTCTCGTATTACCAGTACGTTCCCGAAGAATCGAAGGAGATCAGTGGAGTGGTTGAGATCAATGAGGAGCACCTTCTCGCGCTCCGCGAGACGGTCAAAGCGCTCGACAGCCTTCACGATGCCATCAAAAATTTCTCAAGCCCACTCGTGTCGCAAATCCTCGAGGTCATCCTCGCGGGCGCACTCGCACTGCGCACTTCCGATATCCACCTCGAACCGACGGAAGACCACGGCGTCCTCCGATTGCGCATCGACGGCATGCTCCACACGGTCTACGACGCGCTCGCGCCATCGGTCCTCAAGGCGATCACGACCCGAATCAAGCTTCTCTCGAACCTCAAGCTCAACATCCACCACGAGCCCCAGGACGGGCGTTTCACCATCGGCATGCGAGACGGCGACATCGAAATCCGCACCTCAGTCATCCCGTCAGAATTCGGCGAGACGATCGTGCTCCGCTTGCTCGACCCGCACTCGATCTCAGTCGATCTCGAATCACTCGGATGGCGACCGGACGACCTCGATATTGTGAAGCGGACGCTCACCCGCCCGAACGGGCTTATCTTGAACACGGGGCCGACCGGATCTGGGAAAACGACGACGCTCTATGCTTTTCTGAAGTATATCTTCAAGCCAGAGCTCAAAATCATCACCATTGAAGATCCGGTCGAGTACCACCTCAAGGGGGTCTCGCAAACCCAGGTGAACGAGGACGCGGGGTATACGTTCGCATCAGGCCTCCGGTCGGTGCTCCGACAGGATCCGAACATCATCCTCGTGGGCGAGATCCGCGATCAGGAAACCGCGGAGATCGCCTTGAACGCCGCGCTCACGGGCCACATGGTCTTTTCAACCCTCCATACGAACGACGCGGTGGGGGCGATTCCGCGCCTGATCGACCTCGGCGCCAAGCCCCAGATCCTCGGCCCCGCGCTCGCGCTCATCGCCGCCCAGCGGCTGATTCGTCTCCTCTGTCCTCACTGCAAAGTGCCCGTACCGATCAACCAAAAAACACTCGCAAAAATCAGGGCGTTCCTCGACGCCCTCCCGCCCCGTGTCGGCCGTGCTCCCTACACGAAACCGGCGTTCTACGAAGCGCGGGGGTGCATCGAGTGCGGGAATCTCGGGTATCGGGGACGCACCTCGGTGTTCGAACTCTTCGCGGTCGATCAGGACATCGAACAGGCAATCTACCGAAACCCCAACGAGATCGATCTTAAAGCATTGTCAAAGGCGCAGGGCATGACTACAATGCAGGAGGATGGCATGTTGAAAGTGTTCCGTGGATTGACGAGCGTGGGCGAGGTTGAACGACTGACGGGCCCCGTCGAATGGCTGCATTCGTCCGCATCTTCGCGTTCCGTACCATAAAAAATCGCACCGTGAGATCTGTGGGCAATACGCCGTATGGCGTGAGAGAGAGCTTCTCCGATTCAATCGGAAAAGACGTGACGGTTCCGAGGAGTTCCGCAGCCGAAGCCACCGAATCCATGAGGCTGGGAACGCGTCCGTTTGCCCACAGGTCTCTCGGTACGATCTGGGAGCATCTTATCATATAAACAATAATCTGTCAATGGTCCACCAATCGAGGCCTATGACGCCACCCACTCCCCCACAATCCACCGACGACGCGACGCTCGAACTCACCCTCCGCCCGACACGGTGGGACGAGTACGTGGGGCAAGAGAAAGTGAAACGGAATCTCCGGCTCATCATCGATGCGGCGCGTGGGCGAAGCGAAAGCTGTGATCACCTCCTTTTCTACGGCCAGGCGGGGCTCGGGAAGACCACGCTCGCGTATCTTATCGGACGCGAGATGAATGTGAACGTCCGATCGACCTCGGGGCCTGCGCTCGAGAAAGCGGGGGACGTCGCCGCACTTCTCTCGAATCTCGAACCGTACGAAATCCTCTTTATTGACGAGGCGCACCGACTGAACAAGCTCGTCGAAGAGATTCTCTACCCTGCGATGGAAAGCCGGCGGCTCCACCTCATTGTCGGAAAGGGGCCCTCGGCCCGCACCTTCTCGCTCGATCTCCCCCCATTCACGATTATTGCCGCCACCACCAAAGCGAATCTGCTCTCTGCTCCCCTACGCTCGCGGTTTGGAGCAACCCTTCGACTCGACTACTACACCACGGACGACATCGAGAAGATCATCGAGCGATCGGCGTCGATCCTCAAGGTTTCGATCGTTCCTGAAGCGACCGCGCGCCTTGCGGCCGCCGCGCGTTTTACCCCCCGTGTCGCCAATCGTCTCTTGAAGCGCGCCCGCGATTTTGCGCAGGTACATCGTGAACAAAAGATCAACGCGGCCACGGTTACGGAAACGCTCGAGCTCTTGGACGTCGATCCGCTCGGACTGGAACACATCGATCGTCAGTTACTCCGCACTATTATTGAAAAATTCAACGGGGGGCCAGTCGGCGTGAAGGCGCTCGCCGCGGCGTTAAACGAGGAGGCGGGGACCATTGAGGACGTGTACGAACCGTTCCTTATGAAGCTCGGGTTCCTTCACCGAACGCCCGGCGGCCGAGTCGCCACGGACCACGCCTACCGACACCTCGGCATCCCCTACAAATCGTCACTGCTCTAGGAACTCTAGGGATGCGGTACACTATTTGTTCGGTGCGGGAAATGCGGGCGCTCGCGGGGCTCCTCGCCCGCGAATTGCTGCGGCGTCCGCCTCAGCACCGCGGGGCGCTCGTGGTGGGGCTCGTGGGCGACCTCGGCGCGGGCAAGACGACGTTCGTGCAAGGGTTCGCCCAGGGAGCGGGAATTCGCCGACGACTTGTCAGTCCAACGTTCATCATTTTCCGGCGTTATCCGCTCCGCAAGAAACGGTTCGACGCACTCGTTCATGTCGACGCGTACCGAATCACGAAGCGGACCGAGCTCCGCCCGTTGGGATTCCAGAGCCTTCTCGCTGATTCCCGCGCGCTTGTCATCGTCGAGTGGGCGGACCACATCCGCGCCTCGCTCCCGAAGGACATACTTTGGGTAAGATTCGATCACGCACATGACCGCATGATCCGGACGGTCCACATCGGCCCCTAGGCTGTCGGCGCACACTAAAAGATGCGTGGTACAATTGAGAGAGATGAAAACACTTCTCTTGATCGACGCGCACGCCCTCATTCATCGTTCGTTCCACGCGCTCCCGCCGCTCACCGCTCCCGACGGGCGACCGGTCGGCGCGCTCTACGGTCTCTCATCGACGCTCGTGAAACTGCTCTCGAACGACCCACCTACGCACGCGGCGGCAGCGTTCGACCGTCCGGAACCGACGTTCCGAAAGACGATATTTCAGGAATACAAAGCGCATCGGCCGCCGGCAGCCGACGAGCTCATCGCCCAGATCGTCGCCGCCCATGAACTATTTGAAACATTCGGCATTCCTCTATTCGAGAAGCCGGGGTACGAGGCGGACGATCTTATTGGTACTCTCGCCAAACGGTTTGCAAGCAAGGAAACGAAGGTGGTGATCTTAACCGGAGATCTCGATACGCTGCAGCTCGTTTCTGACAACCGCATCGTCGTACGAACGCTCAAAAAAGGGGTGACGGAGACCGTGGTGTACAACGAGGCGGCGGTGCATGAACGATTCGGTCTCTCTCCTGAACAGCTTCCTGACTACAAGGGCCTCGTGGGCGATCCGTCGGATAATATCCCGGGAGTGCACGGCGTCGGCCCCAAAACGGCGACGGCGTTGCTTCAAAAATTCGGAACACTCGAGCGGCTTTTCGAGAATGCCGCCGTGACCGATCGTCAGGCCGCAAAAGCGCTCTCCCACCGCGAGGCAGCCTTGTTCTCGAAAAAACTCGCGACCATCGACTGCGCCGTACCGATCGATGCGTCCCTCACGGCGCTCGCCTATTCTGGTTTTATACCCGAGCGATTAGCTTCGTACTTCGAATCACTTGGTTTTCAGAGCCTTCTGCGGCGCATCGGTACCGCCCCTCTCTCGCACACGCCGAAAGAGTCGCGCCGGGAGGAGACCACCAGCGTCACCTCTATCCCGATCCTCACCATTAAAGATCTCGAAGATGCGCTCGATCACCGTCCAGAGCTCGCTTCGAACGCCTTGAAAATCGCGGGGGCGTGGAAGCCGCTCGTCACCGAGCTTGCGGCCAAGGGCATCGAGGTGGCGGATCCGCTCTTCGACCTTGGTGTTGCGGGGTGGCTCCTCGGTCCTGACGAAACCGATTTTTCAGTCGAAGCGCTCGCCCGCCGTTTCGCTCCGTCGCATGCAAGGGACGACCGTCACGCAACGATCACTGCTCTCTTTGTGGCGCTGTCGCGTGAACTCAGGCGTTTTCAACTCATGAACGTCGCGGAACGCATTGAGATGCCGCTCATCCGGGTGCTCTCCGCAATGGAACGCAGGGGCATCGCGGTCGACCGCAACGCGCTCAATGTACTCGGAGAACGTATCGGGACCGTCATCAAGAAGAACGCCGAGCGTATCTTCGACATGGCCGGCACCTCGTTCAATCTCAATTCGCCGCGACAGGTTGCCGAGATCCTCTTCGAACGGCTCCATCTCTCCGCACCGAAGGCGCGAAAAACACCGACGGGCCAGCGTCGAACAGGCCGCGAGGTCCTCGAGTCACTCCGGGAACAGCACCCAATCGTTCCGCTCATTCTTGGGTACCGAGAGGATTTCAAAATCAAGTCAAGTTTTGTAGACCCGCTCCGTACCCAGCTCGGCGCCGACGGGCGGGTACGCACGACATTCCTCCAAACCGGGACGGGGACGGGGCGACTCTCTTCAGAAAAGCCAAATCTCCAAAATATTCCCCAGGAATCGCGGTGGGCGCCGGAGCTCCGGCGGGCGTTTGTTGCTCCCGAGGGCTTCAAGCTCCTCTCCCTCGATTATTCCCAGCTCGAACTGCGTCTTCTCGCGCACTCGACTGGGGATCCGGGACTCCTTACCGCCTTTCGCGAAGGGAAGGATATCCACGCCATCACTGCCGCGCGGGTGTTCCACGTCGATGAGCGTGCGGTTACCCCTCCCATGCGGCGTATTGGAAAAACGCTTAATTTCGGCATCGTCTACGGCATGGGGGCGCGCGCATTCGCCCAAGCGAGCGGCCTCTCCCACACCGAAGCGGAACGGGTCATCGCGGACTATTTCACAGTATTTCCCTCCATCAGGCAGTGGCAGGAGGCCACCCGCGCCTGCGCGCGGCGCGACGGATACGTGGCGAACGCGAACGGCAGGGTACGATGGTTCCGGAAAATACGGGTGAGCGGCGGCGAATTCGATCGCGCCGCGATCAATATGCCGCTCCAAAGCCTGGGCGCCGATATCGTGAAGCTCGCAATGATTGAATCATACCGAACACTCACCGAGAGAGGGGCGCTCGGCCGTACCGCGCATCTCGTGCTTTCCATTCATGACGAATTGCTCTTCGAGATTCAGGGTGCTATGGTGAGTGAAATTGCGTCGGTACTCCGTCACACCATGGAAACGGTCTACCCGCTCGCGGTTCCGCTCCGCGTCGATGTTTCAATCGGTGCGTGCTGGGGCGACCTGCACCCACTCTTATAACACGTACGCCATGTCTCCCGCACCGTTATTGCCTCCTCCACCTTTCTGGAAGCGCTCTGAATTCAGGGGCGCCTGGATCACGGGCGCGCTGCTCCTCTTCGTCGTCGCGCTCAGCATCGCATTCTCGCCAGGAATCGTCGCCGCAAGCACCGTAGTCGCCGCGGTCAGCGTCGGCACAATCACTTTCTTTTCCACCCGCGCCGTTCTCGAACAACGGCAGGCAACTGAAAAAGCCGAGCGGGGACTCGCTACCCTGATCGAGGGATTAAAAGAGGGGGTGGTTATCTACGATACGAATTTCACCGTCGTGAACCTGAACGCCGCGCTCGAGCGCCTCACTGGTCTCACGAGCAATGAGGTGGTGGGAAAGCGTATCGAACCGAACTTTGTGAAAAACCCTCACTATCGCGCCCTTGCCCAAATTCTCTTCCCCTCACTCGCACCCTCAGTCGTCCAACTCTCGGAAACAAACGCCTGGCCTCAAACCACCACAATCACCATTGACGAGCCTCCGCTCGAGCTGCTCACCACCCTATTTCGCATTCTCGACGGGCGTGGCGAATTGATCGGTTTCTTAAAGCTCGTGCACGATCAAACCCACGAGCAATCGGTACTCCGAGCAAAGAACGAGTTCATCAGCACCGCCGCGCACCAACTACGCACCCCCGTCACGGCAATTAGTTGGGCTATTGAAGGACTCGCGCCGTATCAGAACGCTCTCCCCCCTGAGGGGCGCGAGCTCATCCAAAACATCTCGCAGCTCGCGGGGCGGGTACTCAGACTCACGAACGATCTCCTTGACGCATCGAGGATTGAAGAGGGGCGTTTCGGGTATGGATTTGAGAGTGCGGACATCGTCGCGTTCGTAAAAAAGATCCTCGGGGAGAGCGTGGCTCTTGCGAGGCAGTACGGGGTACAGGTGTTCTTCGAGTCTCCGCCAAAAGATACCTACGCGATCTCATTCGACCCCGCACGAATCTCGACGGTCCTCTCTAACCTCATTGACAACGCGATCCGGTACAACACCGAACACGGGAAGGTGACCGTCTCCATCTCCGAGATTCCGGGGAAACCGTTTGTGAAGATTACCGTCACTGATACAGGCATCGGCGTTCCGCAAGAAGAGACCGCGCGGATATTCAAGAAACTTGAACGCGGCTCAAATGCGGTTCGCATCGAACCGAACGGGACCGGCCTCGGCCTCTATATTTCCCGAAACATTGTCCGGAGGCACGGTGGTTCAATGGGATTCGAATCAATCGTTGGCCGCGGCAGCTCATTCTGGTTTACTCTCCCCCTCGACTCATCGCTCATTCCTCAAAAAGAGGCGGCGACCCAAGAAACCCTCTGATCCATGGCGGGTCACAGCCACTGGAAACAGATCAAGGAACACAAGGGGAGCGCCGACCGGAGGCGTGCCTCGCTCTTCGCGAAATTGCTCCGTGCCGTCGCGGTCGCTGCGCGGACTGACCCCCATCCCCAGTTCAACCCACGGCTTCGTACCACGATCGAAAAAGCACGGGCGGCGAATGTTCCCTCGGAAAATATCGAGCGTGCAATTACCAAAGCAACCGACCAGAACGACCTTGAAGAGCTTACCATGGAAGCGTACGGACCGGGCGGCATCGCGTTCCTCATTCACGCCATCACCCCGAGCCACAACCGAACAGTGAATGAGGTGAGAGGAGTGCTCAAAGACCATGACGCGAAATGGGCGGAGCCGGGAAGTGTACGGTGGGCGTTCGAAGAGGTTCGTGGGGATAGCGGGTCGTCGTGGAGGGCAAAATTCCCGCACGCCGTAGCGAAAGAAGACGTTGGTCGAGTGCGAGCGGTCGTAGATGCACTCGAGGATCTCGACGATGTCGACGCGGTTTTCACGAATGGCACCTCCTTGGCATGATACTGCTCGGCGTTGATCCCGGAAGCGTCAGGGTGGGGTACGGCGCCATCGCCGCGCAAGGATCATTACTCATTCACCTCGAGAGTGGGTTGATCCCGGTCCCCGGCGCGACCAAGGCAGAGCGGCTTGTTGCTCTCGAACAGAGCCTCGGCGCGCTCATCGACCGACTGCATCCGGAGCGTGTCGGTATCGAGCGGCTTTTCATCGGCAAAAACCGAAAAACCGCAAATGAGGTCGCGCACGCGCGCGGCGTTATCATTGCGACCATTGCCCGCCGCGGGGTGCCGATCGTCGAACTTTCCCCTTCCGAGGTGAAGTGTGCCGTCACCGGCACGGGGACCGCCTCAAAAGGCGGGGTAGCGCGGATGGTCGCCCTCCTGCTCCGACTAGACGGCACACGACAGATCGATGACGTCACCGACGCGCTCGCGGTTGCAATCGCTACGAGCGGGAATAGACTTACCCGGTAGCGGGCGCGGTTGACAATCTGATTTCCTTCGCTATACTACCCTCAATCATTAGCGGTCATGCTGAAAGGTCGCTCAGTATAAGGATTTTTCACTACGCGATGGCTCGCGCACATTCTCGCTCCCCCCTGGGGAAAACCGACGAGGATATCATCCTCGATGACGGCCTCTCGGAAGGCGAGGGAGAGGAGAGCGTAACGCCCCCTCTCCAAGAGAGCTCCGACGAGCTTCCACTCGACCCGGAACCCGAAGAAGAGGGGGGCGAATAAAGAAGCGAGAAGAAGAGCCCTCCGCTCGCCGGAGGGTTTTTGCTTTCACGCGCTTCTGAAAACTGGGTCGCGAAACCACCGGAAAGTCGTTAGTATAATGAAGGAACCGTATGCCTAGAAGCGCTCCCCCCTCCCGCCACGCGTGGCGACGTCACCGACGGCATGGCGCGTTCTTTTTCACGTCGGCGACGTTTCTCGCAGGGATCGGCGTTGCCGTCACCGCCGCCGCACTCTACGTTGCGGTGCTTATTCGTGAACTTCCCTCCCCCGATGAATTTAGCGCGCGCGATGTGAATCAATCAACTAAGCTGTACGACCGGACGGGTGAGATTCTTCTCTACGAGATCCACGGCGAGGAGAAACGGACCGTTATCCCCTTCGATGAAATTCCTCTCGTCCTGAAACAGGCGACACTCGCCGCTGAAGATGCGGGGTTCTATTCACAGCCGGCGTTCGACTGGAAATCAATCGTTCGCGCGCTCATTGCGAACATCCGCGAGGGGCGGGTTACTCAGGGTGGATCCACTATTACACAGCAGTTGGTCAAGAACATCTTCCTCTCTCCCGAGCGAACGATCACCCGCAAGATTAAAGAGCTCATCCTCGCAGTCGAGCTCGAATCAAAGTACACCAAAGATGAGATTTTCAATTTCTATCTGAATCAAATACCGTATGGCTCGAACGCGTACGGCGTCGAGGCGGCGAGCGAGACGTACTTCGGGAAATCGGTGCGTGATCTTTCACTCGCCGAATCGGCCACGCTTGCCGCACTCACCAAAGCTCCCAGCTTCTACTCTCCATGGGGAACCCACCGGGACGAGCTCATCGCTCGCAAGGACCGCATCCTCGAGCGGATGGTGGAGCTTGGGTATCTCACTGCCGAGGCTCTCGAGTCCGCGCAGACGGAGGAGATCACCTTCCAACCCCCCTCTCTCGGTGCCATCAAAGCGCCTCATTTTGTCCTCGCGGTGAAGGAGTACCTCGTGAATCGGTACGGGGAATCAATCGTCCTAAACGGCGGGCTCAGGGTGGTGACCACGCTCAACATGAAACTCCAGGAGCTCGCGGAGCGCGCGGTACTTGAGGGGAGTGCGCGGAATGCGGAACTCTACAAGAGCCATAACGGGGCGCTCGTCGCACAGGATCCGTAACCCGGGCAGGTGCTCGCGCTTGCGGGATCGAAAGATTATTTTGGGGAGCCGGAACCAACTGCATGCACGGTCGGAAAGACGTGCCAGTTCGAGGGCAATTTCAACGTCGCCACGCAGGGATTTCGCCAGCCCGGATCAGCTCTAAAACCATTCGTGTATCTCACCGCGTTTCAAAAAGGGTACAGCCCTAAGACAAAGATCTTCGATGTTTCGACCGAATTCGATCTCCGAGATACCCCCGAAACGAGCTACCGCCCCGTGAACTTCGACGGACAGGTGCGAGGACCTGTCTCGTTCGAAGAGGCGCTCGCGCAGTCACTAAACATTCCCGCGGTGAAAACGCTCTACCTCGCGGGGTTCGATGATGCTCTGAAAAACCTCCACCGGTTCGGCATCACCTCGCTCCAAGAGCGGTGGCGGTACGGGCTCTCGCTCACGTTAGGGGGCGGGGAGGTCACGCTTGTTGACCTCGTAAATGCCTACGCGACGCTCTCCCAGGAGGGCATCAGACACAACCAGGTAATGGTGCTTGAGGTTGATGATGCGCGCGGAACGGTTCTCGAAGAGTATCGAGACCACGCCGAACGGGTTGCTGAACCGCAGCACGCCCGTCTCATCACCCAAATTCTCTCGACGCCGGAGCTTCGCGCACCGATCTTCGGACAGTCGAACGCGCTCACCGTCTTCCCCAACTACGACGTTGCCCTTAAAACCGGGACCACCGAAGACCACCGCGATGCGTGGACGGTCGGGTACACGCCGTCGCTCGTCGTCGGTGTGTGGGCAGGAAACAACGACAACTCCCCGATGATTCGTCAGGGATCGAGCATCCTTGCGGCGGTCCCTATATGGAATTCGTTCCTTAAGGAGGCGCTCCGGGAATACCCCAGCGAAACATTCGAGAAGCCCGAACCGCTCGTTCTCCCCCCAAAACCGATGCTGAACGGACAACACGAATTCATCCCGGTCATCCGGGGAGTCGCGTATCCTCAGACCCACTCGATTCTCTACTACGTGGATCGCGCCGATCCGCTCGGTCCCCCCCCTGACAACCCGACCACTGACCCACAATTCGAGAACTGGGAGGCCGCGGTTGTTGACTGGGCACGTACGACAATCCCCGCCTTTCTGAATTACAATCAACCCCTCCCGGAGTCAATTGATTTTTCTTCCTATCTCACCACAAGCACCGTGCGCGGAACGCGCATCGTCCCGACCCCCATGCCCAGGGCCATTACCATCAGCGCCCTCAAACCGGAAACGGGCTCGTTCGTGACGCTCCCTTTCACTATCGAAGCGAGCGTCGTCGCAGAAAACGGCATTGCCCGCATTGAGCTTTTCCATAACCGGCGGCTCGTGAACTCGTTCTCGTTGAGCGAGCCTCGTTACTACTACACCTACCGCCTCGAGGGGGGCGTCGATCCACAAAACCTCTTCGAATTGGTGGTTACCGACCGCTCGGGAAAATCGGCGGTGCGCCAGACAATCCTCTACCACTAGTTACCACGCGCTCACTTACAGGGTTCGCGCGTCACGACTTAATGGGCATGAGGATATAGAGAAGATCGTCTTCATCGGAGCTTGTGAGCGTCACCGGGCCGTTCGGATTCACGCCAAGCACCACCTCGCCGCCTCGGTATGTTTTCACCCCATCCAATAGGTACTTCCAGTTAAACACGATCGAGAACCTGTCCCCTCGTAAGCGGACGGGAACCTGGTAGCGATTTTCACCAAGAACCGGGTCTGCTGAGGTAAGCTCGATGAACTTTTTATTCTCGCCGGTCGCAACCGTGATATCGTGCGCGCGAGACGAGAACGAGCTGGTCAGCCGTATCGCATTCGCAAACTCGGCGCGCTCAACCGCCGCGGTAGTCTGAATGCTCCGGGGAATGATCGCCTGGTACTCGGGGAATTTTCCGTCAACGACCCTTGAGGTGATCTTCCTTGTCTCGGTCTCAAAAACAACCTGCCCCTGATCAACCGTCACCGACAATTTTTCTTCCCCCTCAACAAAAACCCGCAGGATCTCCTCAGCGGTCCGGAGAGGAATAATGAACGAAACGCTTTCCACCGACGCGGTGAATGTGTCCCCCGCGATGCGCCGCTCCGCGAGCCTAAAGCTGTCCGTGGCGACCAACACGATTTTTCCCTCCCCGAGGCTAAAAAATACGCCGCTAATCTCCGGGCGAATCTCAGAGTACTGAGCTGCTCCGACCACGGAACCGAGCGCGCCCACAAACACCGGCACAGGGCACTGCACGACCGCAAGCGGCGCTTGAATCTTAGGAATAAGGGGGAATT